>CANGIZ010000017.1 GCA_947454025.1 Bacteroidota bacterium
CAAAACCGAATAAATTTGTTCTATCGTTTAAAACTATAAAAAACACATTTATGAACAAAGCAGAATTAATCGCACACATCGCGGACAGCGCAGATTTACCAAAAACATCAGCTAACGCAGCTTTAGACGCTTTTATCGAAGCGGTAACTAAATCTTTGAAAAAAGGTGATAAAGTAACTTTAGTAGGTTTTGGTACTTTCTCAGTATCTAAGCGTGCTGCAAGAACTGGTCGTAACCCACAAACAGGTGAGACAATCAAAATTAAAGCTAAAAAAGTTGCACGTTTCAAGGCTGGTAAAGAATTGAGCGGTAAATTATAGTCTGAAATTTATTTCAAGAAAAACCCCCTAATATCAGGGGGTTTTTTTATTTTTGCTGTCCAATCACTAAATAAAACACAATATCATGGGTAGAGGAGATAAAAAAACAGCTAAAGGAAAAAGATTCTTAGGTTCTTACGGTAAAAGCCGTCCTCATAAGACTACAAGAGGTAGAAAAGCTACAAAAGCAGCTTAATACGAAGCCTTATTATAAAGATTCCCCGAATGTTCGGGGTTTTTTTATTGTAATTTTGCAACTATGAAACGAATGGCCCTCATTCTTATTTTAACCCTCATTGCAGCAACTTCCTTTGCGCAATGCTCTATTTGTACTAAAACTGCAAGTCAAATGGGTGAAGAAGCCGGAAAAGGCTTTAACGCAGGTGTGTTGTATTTGGCTGCCATGCCATTTGCGATTATTGGTTTTATTGCTTATCGATATAAGAAGAACGAAAAGGCTTAAGCCAAGGTTAATTATCACTTAATTATGCCTTAATTAAGTTTATAGCTTTAAACTCTACTTTAGAAGACATGTCTAAAAAAAGTTATGGATTTTCAAAGTCATTCCGCTTTAAGATTTTCAATTATTATTCCAAGTTGGAACAATCTGCCCTACTTGCAAAATTGTATTCAGAGCATTCGCAAAAATTCAAGTATCCAGCATCAAATTATTGTTCATATTAATGAAGGAACTGATGGTACTTTAAATTGGATCAAAGTTCAAAAAGATATTGACTTTACATATAGTCATACGAATATTGGGGTATGTTATGCACTTAACAAGGCAAGAAGTTTAGTAACAACCAATTACCTACTTTATTTAAATGATGATATGTATTTGTGTCCCAATTGGGACACTGCACTCATGCAAGAAATAAAACAAATTGGACATGATAATTTTTTTCTATCAAGTACCGTAATTGAACCTTGCGCTTCAAGTAATTGCGTTATTGAAAGAGATTATGGCAAGGATATTGAAAATTTCAATGAAACCTTATTGTTAAAAGAATATCATCAAATTCCGAAATTAAATTGGTGTGGATCAACTTGGCCTCCTAATATTTTACCCTTAAAATTATGGGACTATGTAGGTGGATATAGTACTGAATTTAGTCCTGGCATGTATTCGGATCCGGATTTCTCCATGAAACTTTGGAACGCAGGAGTGCGTTATTTTAAAGGAGTTTCAAATAGTAGGGCCTATCATTTTGGCTCAAAATCTGTAAAACGAATTAAAAAAAATAAGGGCTACTATCAATTTATAAATAAGTGGGGGTTTACCTCTAGTGTGCTAACTAAAAATATTTTAAAAAGAGGATGCTATTTTAATGGACCTTTGCCGGAATATAAAATGAACTCCATGTTGTATTTCAAAAATCATTTCAAGAAAATATTAGCATTGTTATTTAGATAAACTTATTTGTTGTTTCTAATAAAGATATTTTTTTGCAAAAGAAAATAAATTAAATTGCTCATTGTGGAATGTGGTTTGTAAATCCTCTTTAATAGCTTGCTGATTAATATCCTTCATTCTATTTGCTAATATTAACTGCAACAATTTAGCCATTCTTAATTTTAATACACGTTCAATTTGATTAGATTTTAATTTCTCTGCATCAATAGCCAACACCAATTCATCTATCCCCAGTCCTTGAGAAGCAACTGTATTAATTACTTTGGGCAATACTGTATCCTGCATATTATCCATTAACATTTGTTGAAGATGATGTGCAAATGTTTGTGCATCGGGTCTATCACTTTTGTTTACTACAAATAAGTCGGCTATTTCCATTAATCCCGACTTCATCATTTGTACTTCATCACCTGCTTCTGGAACTAGTACCACAACAGTTGTATCTGCTAAGGAAGCCACTTCCACTTCGGATTGTCCAACCCCTACAGTTTCAATAATAATATAATCAAATCCAACTGATTGTAGCAATGTAGTAAGTTCAATCATGGAACTATTTAATCCACCTAAATGTCCCCTAGATGCTAGGGACCTTATAAACACTTGAGGATTTAAATACCAATCCTTCATTCTAATTCTGTCTCCTAAAATAGCACCTTGATGATAAGGTGATGAAGGATCAACGGATAATACAGCTACTTTTTTTTGATTACGAACCCAATGCCCAATGAGCTGTGCAATTAATGTACTCTTTCCTGCACCTGGCGGACCAGTGATACCAATTATAGGTGCTTTTTCTGGCACCAGTCCTTCTAAAAACAAGTCCGTCCCTTGCAATTTGTTTTCAATATTCGTGATGGTCTTAGCCAATAAAAGAAAATCTCCCTTGGTTACTCCACTTCGTATATCATTGATGGAAAAAAACATTAAGGTCTAATTATTTTATGATTTCTAAAATCAAAAGGACGTATGCCGGTGAATTTTTCAAAATAATACAATACTCTATTTTTTAAAGAGAAATTCTTTTTTGAAATATCTAAATCTATAGTCCAATTTTTTTTATGAATACGTTCCAGCATTACATTAGGATGCGTTTCTGTAAATTTTTCCAAGGAGTCAAATCCACTAAAATCATAATAATCAGGGCTTGAAATAATTTCTTGCATTTTGGTGTCATCATTCCAAAACGCTGCACTCTCCTTTTGTTTTTTACGCATTTGCTCAGGGCTTTTTACCCATCCATAATGATAAATACTTGCATCTATTGCCGCAACAGGCAATTTAGCTTTTCCTATTCTAAAACCTTGTGCATCCTTATATGCACTAATGGCTTTGTTGTTTCTGATAATCCTAGTTTCATGTGCATACCATTTTCTACTATCACCTACATAATCATAAGTGCCGAAAAAATGTTTGTATTTAAAAAGCAAACCTTGCACTTCTACATCATCAGCATATTTATTACATGCATCTAAAATTTTTGCATGGTATTTTTCATGCACTACTTCATCACCTTGAATATAAAAAGCCCAAGTAAATGAATCATCAATCAACTCAAAGGCTTTATTCGTTTCAACGGCCAAAACAGTTCCGCCTTTTCTTAAATTTTTATCCCAAACCGAATGATGAATTTTAATTTTAGGATCTCCAATGGATTCAATTAAAGCAATTGTTTCATCGGTTGAATCTCCAATTAAAACAATCATTTCGTCAACAACAGGTAAAATAGATTTGATTGCTTCCACAATGGGAAAATCATTAATTACAGCGTTTTTAATAATTGTAAATCCTGCTATCTTCATATCGGCTTCTTTTGTTTGCCAAATAACCGAAAACTTTTGCAACTTGCCTATTGTTTTGGGCAAACTTTGCAACAAAGGGTTTAAATTTGATGCTTAAGCGAAAATATGTCAGTTAGTATTTGTTTTGACTTTGGAAACACCCGACTAAAAGCAGCCATTTTTAAACAAAATGAGTTAGTTGAAGTAGTCTATTTTGAAAAAGGAGATCTATTCGAAATAAATGCTTTACTCGATAAATGGGCACCTACTAAAACCATACTATCTTCGGTTATTCATCATGACAAAAACATTGAAAACTTATTGTCTGAACGCTCTAAATTTCATTTATTAGGGGCTAGCACTAAAATTAATTTTACAACACCTGTTGGTAAGCCCGAAACCATTGGTGCAGACCGATTGGCCCTTGTTGCTGCAGCTGTTGATCTTTTCCCAAATCAACATAATTTAGCAATTGCCCTTGGTACTTGCATTACTTACAATTTTGTGAACATTCATCATGAATTTTTAGGGGGTGGTATTTCCCCTGGTATGCAAATGCGCTTTAAAGCCATGCATGAGCAAACCGCACTTTTACCCCTAATAAAGCCTTCCCATGAGTTCCCCCTGGTTGGTTATGACACTAAAACCAACCTTTTGAGCGGCGTAATATTGGGTATTGCAGCCGAAATAGACGGCATTATTGCTGCTTACGCCGAAAAATACGCCAACTTTAACGTGCTATTAACCGGTGGCGACATTAGTTATTTTGTGCGGCACCTAAAAAAGAGGATATTTGCCGACCAAAACTTAATATTTAAAGGACTTTATGCGATTTGTGAAAAAAATAATTAGGCTAACACCCTTTCTCGTTTTAGTGTGTTTTATAACACCTACTAAGGCTCAAATTAACTCTCCATTTTCTAGATACGGATTAGGAAACGAAGTGTACAACAGTCAAAATGCAACTAGCCAAGGAATGGGCGGATTTACTGCAGCCTATACTGCTAGTATGAACGGAAGCTTTGGCCAAAGTGTTAATATTAATAACCCTGCATCTTATGGTAGTTTGTATATGACCACATTTGATTTGGGGATGAATTATACCAGCAATACCCTTAAAAGTAATTCACCGGTATCAAGATTTCAATCTAATTATTTTGTGCCCAATTATGTTGCAGTAGGAATGCCAATCAATAAAGAAAAGCATATTGGTATGGCATTTGGTTTAAGACCACTTACCCAAATTAATTACTCGGTTGATGAATTAAAAATTTTACCAACAGGTGATTCTTTATACAATAATTACATTGGTCAAGGAGGTTTAAATCAGGCCTTTATTGGGTTTGGTAAGTCTTGGAAAAAAATTAGCTTGGGTATCAATACTGGCTACAATTTTGGGAAAAAGCGTATTGAAAATGTAAAATCATTTCAATACAATACCGATTCAACTGCTTTTTATCAATCACAAGCAAGTACAAATACCTTGTTCGGTGGCGTATTTTTCCAATTGGGTATGCAGGGAGAAACTACTTTGCAAACCATCAGCCATCCTAAAACAACCGACAAAACAGAATATACTTTAAGCTTTGGTGCTACTGCTACATTACAACAATCATTAAGTGGCAAACAAGATATTGTAAGAACTACGGGGACATTTACAACAGGTACTTCTGCTCCATTAGATACCGCATCTATGTCAATTAATAATGCAGGTTCTATTAAATTACCTGCTAGTTATACTGCAGGAATTGCATTCCATAAAAAAGAAGTAAGTAATAAAGGAAGTTATGATCAATGGGTCATTGGGGTTCAATTGGATAAGGCAGATTGGAAATCCAATTATCGTTTTTATGGCCAGCCCGATCAATTGTCAAATGCTTATATGGTAAGAGTTGGATTACAATATTGTCCTAATTCTTTTGAATATGAAAATTATTGGTCCACCGTAGTATACCGCGCCGGTTTTAATACAGGAAAGGATTATATCGATGTGGATCAAAAAGGATTGACGGTTTCTTCTTTCTCCGTCGGTGCAGGATTGCCGATCAGAAAATATCGCTCTTACGACTATCAATTTTCTTTGCTTAACTTAGCATTGCAGTTTGGTAAGCGAGGAAGTAGCAACAACACTTATCAGGAAAGCTTTGTGCAATTCACTGTTGGTTATAGCTTGAGTGATATTTGGTTTAACAAACGAAAATATGATTAGTCAGTTGACATATAAAAATATAATCACAGCAGTTACTTTTTTGAGTAGCTGCTTTTTTATGATGGCTTGTGAAAACAATGTGAATGATGTAAAAGCATTGAGTTCAAAAGTAGGCGGAATTGATATTGGGAAAGACGTGGCCATATATGTAAGTGACAATGGGAAAATGACTGCTAAAATGATGGCTCCAATCATGAAAAAATATCTACTCGATAGTGGCAAGATGATTGAATTCCCTAATACGATTAAAGTAGATTTTTTTAAAGATAGTGCCGTAGTGGAAAGCAAGCTTACCGCTAACTATGCGCATTATATTCAGGAAGAAAATAAAGTGTTTTTAAAAGGCAATGTGGTTGTATACAATACCAAGGGGGACACATTATGGTGCAAGGAAATGTATTGGGATCAAAACACCACTAAGTTTCACACCGATAAAGAAGTAGTTGTTAAGCAGCATAATCCTATCTCCAAAATTTATGGGTTAGGCTTTGAAGCAAGTCAGGATTTATCAGATATTAAAATTTTAAAACCACAGTCCAATAGCTTTGCCATTATTTCGGACAGCAGTGGTTTAAACTAATAAATACTTTTTATGGAGTACAGAAAAATGGGAAAATCTGGTTTACAATTAAGCGCATTGAGCTTTGGTAGCTGGGTTACTTTTCACAAACAAATTGACGATCGTATTTCAGATGAATTAATGGGAATTGCCTATGACCATGGTGTTAATTTTTTTGATAACGCTGAGGGTTATGCCGAAGGAGAAAGTGAAAAAATGATGGGTCGTGTTTTACAGAAAAAGAACTGGGATAGAACTTCTTACGTTTTATCGTCAAAGGCTTATTTTGGAAGTAGAGGAAAAGGCAACAAACCCAATCAGACAGGGCTTAGTAGAAAGCATTTAACCGAAGCATGTAATGAAGCTTTGCAAAGACTACAAACTGATTATTTAGATTTATACTTTTGTCATCGTCCCGATAAAACTACCCCTATCGAGGAAGTCGTACAAACGATGAATACTTTAATACAACAAGGTAAAATTTTGTATTGGGGTACTAGCGAATGGAGCGGAGTTGAAATTATGGAAGCCAATCGAGTAGCAGCAGCATACAGATTGATTGGCCCAAGCATGGAACAACCTCAATACAACTTATTTGAGCGCAACAAAATAGACAATGAATACTTAGAGATTTTTAAGAATGTAGGATTGGGCACTACTATTTGGAGTCCATTGGCTGCAGGATTATTAACAGGTAAATACAACGACGGTATCCCTGAGGATTCAAGATTTCATATGGAGGAATTTGGTTGGCTAAGAGACCGATGGGTCATGCAAGATAAAATTAAACGTGTGCAACAATTGGGTGCTTTAGCCAAAGCATTAAAAGTAAGTACTGCTTCCTTAAGTATCGCATGGTGTATTAAAAATCCCAATGTAACTACTGCTATTTTAGGTGCGACTAAAAAGGAGCAACTATTAGACAATTTAACTGCGATGGAAACCATGAAGCTGTTAACGCCTGAAATAATGGAACAAATAGAAAGCATTGTAGAAACAAAACCTGTTTTACCAGAGTGGTAAACAAAATAAATAAGTGTATTTTTAAATTATGATATTCGCCATTATTGCCTCATTATTACTCATTGGTTTTTTCTCCGGATACGAGATTGGCTTTGTTAGTGCCAATCGATTAAGCTTGGAACTAAAGAAAAAAAATGGTAGTAAAGCTGGGCAAATTATTGCAAGATTTTTACAAGCACCTACCCAATTCATTGGTACTTGTTTAATTGGTTTGAATATTTCATTGGTGGTATTTGGTATCCTTTTTGAACAATTATTAGACACTTATCTTTGGGACCGATATCATTTAGACAGTTACTCGGTTTTATTAGGCAATACGGTACTTTCAACACTTACTATATTGTTAATAGGAGAATTGATTCCCAAAGCGATTTTTAAGGCCAGGGCAAGCTCTATGATTATTCGCTTTGCTCCTATTGCCAATTTTTTTCATTTGGTTTTTAGCCCCCTCACAAAACTATTAGTAAGTTTAGCACAATGGGTAGTAAGTGTGTTATTTCAAGTAAAAGTGGTGAATAAAAAGGAAGCATTTTCGAAGGTAGATCTTGCTCATTTTGTACAGCAAACTATGGAACATCCTGAACAGCAGGATTTAAATACCGATTTATTTGAGAACGCTTTAAGTTTACCCGAAATAAAAATTAGAGAATGTTTGGTGCCAAGAACTGAAATTGTAGGTGTGGAAGTAAACACTTCCATTGACGAATTAAAAAGCATCTTTGTTGAGACCAAGTTGAGTAAATTAATTGTGTATGATGATACCTTGGATACAATTGTAGGTTATGTGCATCAATTAGACTTATTTAAAATGCCAAAGAATATTACAGCAGTCATACACCCCATTTTATTGGTGCCTGAAAGCATGAATGCTGCCGACTTAATCAATTTATTCTCTAAAAAAAGAAAGAGTATCGCCTGGGTAGTAGATGAATTTGGAGGCACTGCGGGCATTGTGACTATGGAAGATTTATTGGAAGAAATATTTGGGGAAATAGACGACGAATACGATGAACAAGAGTTTGTAGAAAAGAAGCTTTCCGAAAAGGACTATATCTTTAGTGGTCGTTTGGAATTGGACTATTTAACCGAAAAATATGACATTGATTTTGCAGCCGAGAACTCCGAAACTTTAAGTGGTTATCTGATACACCACCATGAGTCCATTCCTAAGGTGCGCACCATCATTCATTTAGCCCATTTTGATGCCGAAATCCTGGCCGTTAGTGACACCCGAATTGAAAAGGTTAAAATCAAAATCCACTAGTACTATTTTTAGGATTTAGCTTCCCATTTTCCTTGAGATGCCTTAACTTTAGCACTCATTGAATTATCTCCATGGCAATATTTGATCGATTTAAAAAGAGCGCAGATTCAGAGATGTCGTTTATCGACCATCTGGAAGTATTAAGAGGAACGATTGTAAGATCCCTTTTCTCCATATTAATTGCAGCGATTGTAATATTTATTTACAGAGACTGGATTATGGACAATGTAATTACAGGACCATTGAATCCTGATTTTATTACTTATCGTGCTTTTTGTAATTTGAGTCATTATTTGCATTTAGGAGATTCCTTGTGTATGCCGCCTGTAAAAACACAATTACAGAGTACTACTTTTGGCGGTCAGTTTTTAAGTGCGATTAGCATGGCAATGGTGGGTGGTATTATTGTAGCTTTCCCATTTGTGTTTTGGCAAGTATGGTTATTTGTAAAACCCGCTTTAAAAGAGAAGGAAGTAAAAAATACAAGGTTTGCCATATTCTGGGTTTCCTTCTTTTTCTTTTTAGGCGCTGCATTTGGCTTTTTCGTATTAGGGCCATTTACCTTTAACTTTTTAGCAGGGTTTCAATTAGGAACAAAAAGTTTAATTACCACCATCCCTACATTTGCCGACTACTTAGACAACCTTACAAACCTTATTTTAGGTTGTGGAATTGCCTTCGAAATGCCTGTGATCGTTTTCTTACTTACCAAAATTGGATTGGTAACACCTAAGTTTTTATCTACTACACGTAAATACGCTGTAGTGATTATTTTATTCGTTGCAGCCTTTATTACGCCAAGTCCAGACTGGTATAGTCAAACCATAGTATTCATTCCGCTGTATACCTTATTTGAATTTAGCATATTCGTTTCAAAATGGGCTTATAAATCCATGAAGGACGATAACGAGGAAGAAGCTTGGGATTAAATAAAGAATTGATTTTGTAACCATTGAATTGATATTATATGTCATTTGTATTTGATGCAACCAAACCTATTGCCATCGGAGCAGACCATGCTGGAGTAGATTACAAAAGCGAAATAAAATCTTGGCTCGAGGCAAAGGGGTATACCGTAAAAGACTTTGGAACCTATAACGCCAACTCAGTAGACTATCCCGACTTTGCACATCCCACTGCAAGCAGTGTTGAAACAGGTGAAGCTAGTTTTGGTATTTTATTCTGTGGCAGTGCCAATGGAGTTGCAATGACTGCCAATAAACACGAAGGTATCCGTGCTGGATTGTGTTGGTTAACCGAAGTGGCCGAACTAACCCGACTTCACAATAACGCAAATATGATTTGTATACCTGCACGCTTTGTAAGCTTGGAAGCAGCTAAAGAAATGATAGAAAAATTTATGACCACTGCCTTCGAAGGTGGTAGACATCAAAATAGAGTAAATAAAATTGCTTGTTCTTAAATATTAAAACAAAAACTATGAAGAAATTCATTTGGATATTTTTGCCTTTGTTAAGTACAATGGCTATTGCACAAAAAACAGAAGACCTCACTAAATTTAGTAACATCATTACTAAAGAAGGCTTAAAAGCAAAGTTGTCAATTCTTGCTAGTGCCGAAATGGAAGGACGTGAAACAGCCACTCCAGGTCAGAAAAAAGCAGCAGCTTATATTGAATCAGAATTCAAAAGAATGGGTTTGCAACCAGGTAATGGTGCTAGCTACCAACAATTGTATCCTGTTTATCAAGACGAATTAACAGAGAAGAAATTATCTGTGAATGGTCGTAGTTTTGAATGGGATAAAGATTTTTCTTTTGCATTACAAACTATTAGCTCAGGAAATTTTAATTATGCCAATGCTGTATTCGCAGGATATGGTTTAGTTGATTCAGCAAAAGGTATCAACGACTTCGCAGGATTAGATGTACAAGGTAAATTAGTAATCGTATTAGAAGGAACCGAAGCGGGCGTTCCAACAATGGGCCCTGGTGGTAACCGTGCATTCAATGAAAACCCTGCTTCACCAATGTCTAAAATGCGCAATGCAATGGCAAAAGGCGCAGCTGGTTTATTTATTATTACTAGCGACTTCCCACGCAAGAATCCAAGTACTGTAAAAGGAGGAATGTACATTCGTCCTAATAACAATAAAGGATTTGTAATGGCATCTATTTCTAAGGAAGTAGGCAATGCAATTTTAGGTGGATCTACTAATAAAACTTCTTATACTGCTTCTATTAATTTAGTAGCAACAAAAGTGGTGAATAATTTAGAGAGCAGTAATGTGGTGGGTGTAATACCTGGCTCAGATAAAAAAGATGAATACGTTGTATTGTCTGCACACTATGACCACTTAGGTAAAAAAGGAGATGTAATTTGGTATGGCGCAGATGATGATGGATCAGGAACCGTAAGTGTAATGCAAATGGCAGAAGCATTTTCAACTGCTGCTAAAAAAGGAAAAGGACCAAGAAGAACATTGGTATTTTTAATTGTAAGTGGTGAAGAGAAAGGATTACTAGGTTCGGATTATTATTCTGAACACCCGTTATATCCAATGGACAAAACAACAGCCGACTTAAATACCGATATGGTAGGCCGTGTAGATACAGAGCGTCCTACAGCCGATTCGTTAAATTATGTTTATGTAATTGGACATGATAAATTAAGTACCGACTTACCTATCATTAACGAAGGAGCTAACAAAAAATCAAGCAATATCACTTTGGATTATAAATACGATGATCCTAATGATAAAAACTTCATTTATTACCGAAGCGACCACTATAACTTTGCTAAGAAAGGCGTGCCAATTTTATTCTTCTATGATGGTATGTTATTAGCAGACTACCACAAACCAACGGATACCATCGAAAAAATCAATTTTGATTTAATGCAAAAAAGAGTCGTAATGATTTACTACACTGCATGTGAAATCATTAACAGAAACGAGATGTTAAAACGAGATTTAAAATTGAATATGCCTGCTAGATAAGAAGACGCGAAGCGTCTGATGTATAGATCAGTAAATACGATAATGTATAAAACATATAGTATTTATAATTAAAATAAAGAAGCCCTTAATAAAAAATTAAGGGCTTCTTTATTTTACTCCAATATTTTATCTATTGTCCTAATATATAAGCGAAGATCAATGGTACTACAATGGTAGCATCACTTTCTACAATAAACTTAGGGGTATGGATATCTAATTTACCCCAGGTAATTTTTTCATTTGGCACTGCACCTGAATAAGAACCATAAGAAGTAGTACTATCACTTACTTGACAAAAGTAGCTCCAAAAAGGAACATCATGCCATTCTAAATCTTGGTACATCATCGGAACTACACAAATTGGAAAATCTCCTGCAATACCACCACCTACTTGGAAAAAGCCTACACCCTTTCCACCGCTATTGGCTCTGTACCACTCGGTTAACATCACCATATATTCAATACCATTTTTAACGGTACTTGCTTTTAATTCATTTTTAATTACGTAGCTCGCAAAAATATTACCAGTTGTGCTATCCTCCCAACCTGGAACGATAATAGGAATATTCTTTTTAGCTGCAGCAACAATCCAACTGTCTTTTGGATCAATCTCGTAAAACTCTTCCAATACGCCGCTTAATACCACTTTGTATAAAAATTCGTGTGGAAAATATCTTTCTCCAGCAGCTTCTGCATCCTTCCATACTTTTTCTAATGGCTTTTGTAAACGACGGAATGCTTCCTCCTCAGGAATACAAGTATCCGTAACACGGTTGTAGTGGTTTTCTAATAAATCCCACTCATCCTGTGGCGTCAAGTCACGGTAATTAGGTACTCTTTTATATTTACTATGTGCCACTAAGTTCATTACATCTTCCTCTAAATTGGCACCGGTACAGCTAATGATAGCAATTTTATCCTGACGAATCATTTCAGCCAAGCTAATCCCTAACTCAGCTGTACTCATCGCACCGGCTAAACTTACCAGCATTTTGCCTCCATCTAATAAATGGGTTTCATATCCTTTAGCTGCATCTACTAAAGCAGCAGCATTAAAATGTCTGTACTGATGTTCAATAAATTGGGAAACGGGTCCTTTACTCATTTTTTCTGATTTGATGCAAAAGTAATTTTTTTTAGGCATAAATAGTAACTTGTGGTACGAATCAGTCAAGGACAATACAACCTAATTCAACATGAAAAAAACCACTCCCAACCTATTTTTGGCACTAATCATATTGGCTATCCCATTTGCCTATGCAGCATCAATTTACCCAAGCCTGCCCGACACCATCCCAACACATTTTAATATAAAGGGCGAAGCCGACGGATTTGGAGAAAAAAGTAGCGTTTTTTTAGGACCCGGCATTATGGCGGCGGTAGGCCTGTTTACCTTTTTTCTATTATCCAATATCAAAAATTTTGATCCAAAAAGATTCAAGTCCGAGGACGATGGCATGTTTAAGAAGTTTGCACTTTTCATTGTCATCTTTATGAGCATTATGGGATTGATTATTACGTATTCGGCTACCAATCATAGCATCAATATTACAAAATTATTATTACCGTTTTTAGGTTTAGTATTTGCAATCATGGGTTGGTATATGCCAAAATTGCACCAAAACTATTTTGCAGGATTTAAATTACCATGGACCTTGGAAAACGTAGACAATTGGAATGCAACCCACCAACTTGCTGGTAAAGTTTGGTTATACGGTGGAATCATTGAAGCCATTGGGACCTTAGTATTACCAAGTGTGCCTGCATTTGTTGTTTTTATTACATGTACTGCTGTGATGGTGCTTATCCCAACGATTTATTCATACAGACTTTTTAAAAACGGTAATCAAATAAATTAACAATAATTTCAATTACGATTAATAAAATATAATGAGCAATAAAAATAATCTAGGCACAAAATTTATTCATGCAGGTGCACACCCTGATCCAAGCACAGGTGCAATTATGACGCCAATTTATCAAACTTCAACATATGTACAATCTGCTCCTGGAGTGCATAAAGGCTATGAGTATGCTCGAAGTCAAAATCCTACACGATTTGCTTTAGAAGAAGCATTTGCAGTAATTGAAAACGGAAAATTTGGTTTGGCATTTGGTAGTGGTGTTGCCGCTACCGATGCAGTGATGCGTTTATTAGTGCCAGGTGACGAAGTAGTTGCAGCACATGATATGTATGGTGGGACTTACCGATTGTTTTCAAAAGTGTATGAGAAGATGGGTATCACATTTCACTATGTTGACACTTCGAATGCAGAAAACGTAGCAAAAGCCATTACGCCAAAAACAAAATTAATTTGGGTAGAAACTCCAACAAACCCGTTGATGAATATTACTGATATTGCTGCTGTTGCTGCAATAGGTAAAAAGCACAATTGCATAGTTTGTGTAGATAACACTTTTGCATCACCCTATTTACAAAATCCATTGGACGATGGTGCAACAATTGTAATGCACTCTGCTACCAAATATTTAGGCGGACATAGCGATGTAATTCAAGGTTGTTTAGTAATGAACGATCAAGAATTAAGAGACCAATTGTATTTTATTCAAAAAAGTACTGGCGCTGTCCCTGGCCCACAAGACTGTTTCTTAGTATTGAGAGGGATTAAAACATTGCATGTGAGAATGCAAAGACATTGCGAGAATGGCATAAAGGTTGCCGCTTATTTACGTCAACATCCAAAAGTAGCAAAAGTATACTGGTGTGGATTTGAAGACCATCCTAATCATGATATTGCTAAAAAACAAATGCGCGGTTTTGGAGGTATGATGAGTTTCACTTTAAAAGATGATAGTATCGCCGCGGCAACAAAAGTATTGTCGAGCACAAAAATATTTTCATTAGCAGAAAGCTTGGGTGGTGTTGAGTCCTTAATTAACCATCCTGCAAGCATGACGCATGCTTCTATTCCACGTGAACAAAGAATTGCCAATGGTTTAGCCGATGGTTTAATTCGTTTGAGTGTAGGCATTGAAGACGTAGAAGACATTATTGCCGACTTAGCACAAGCCATTGGATAAGGCAACATAATGAATAAAGACCTTAAGAAAATATTAGATCTAAAAGTAAAGCAATACAATCGGATTGATTTTATTGAAAAAGATCCCATATGTATTCCACATAGGTATAAAAAGCAGCAGGACATTGAGATTGCTGCTTTTTTTGCAGCCATATTTGCCTGGGGTAATAGAACTACCATCATTAATAAGAGCAAAGAATTACTGGAACGCATGGATTTTGCTCCGCACGATTTTTGCCTGCAGCATCAACCCAAGGATTTAAAAAAATTACTTGGTTTTGTACATCGCACATTTAATGATACGGATGCATTGTATTGTGTTGGATTTTTTAAACATCACTATAGCCAACATGAAAGTTTAGAGAGCGCTTTTTTCATGAATCAAACTACAAGAAAAAAAGTGAATACGGTGGAGGCTGGACTTACTCATTTTCAGCAATATTTTATGTCATTGGAAGATGCTCCAAAGCGCACCCAAAAACATATAGCAAGCCCGGGTTCAGGATCCACCTGTAAAAGACTCAACATGTTTTTAAGATGGATGGTTCGAAAGGACCAGCAAGGAGTGGACTTTGGATTATGGAGTACTATAAAACCTGCTGCATTAATCATTCCTATTGACGTACATGTGGCAAGGGTTTCAAGAGCCTTAGGCATATTAAAAAGACCGCAAACCGATTGGCAGGCTGCATTGGAATTAACCGAATATTGCCGAACTTTAGATGCAAAGGACCCAGTTAAATATGACTTTGCATTATTTAGTATGGGTGTGATTGAAAAATTTATCTAGCACAATTTAGTTATGGAAATAAATCTACAATCTCTCGAAAAATTAGATACACCTAGTTTAGAGCAAGCTATTAATGAGCTCATTAAAAATGATTTTTCAAAACTGGTACAATTACTTTACCGAATAGATGTATCTGAAGCAAAGTTGAAAAATATTTTAAACGCAAATCCTAACGAAGACGCTGGCAAATTGATTGCTCAAATTATTTTAGAAAGACTAGCTGCCACTAAAAAAGCAAGAGAAAGTTTTAAAAGCCAACCGCGTATCTATGATACCGAAGAACGATTATAATTTACATAAAGTGAGTATGATTAGCGCTTTATAAATCTCCTAATAAAGGACGCATCACAATATCTTCCACAACTGCTTGTGCACTTAATTGCGATGCTGCATAAATCATTTTAGCAATATCATTGGCCTCCATAATTCTTTTAGGATCAACGCCAGAGCCTGCCCAACTATTGGTAAACACAGCTCCAGGAAATACTGCCGTTACTTTAATGCCTTTATCTTTTAATTCCAATCTTAAATTACTTGAAAATCCATGTAATGCATACTTGCTAATACTATAGGAACCCCCATTTTCATAAGCTTGTAACGAAGCAATGGAACAGATATTAAAGATATGTCCACTTGCTTTTTGAATCATCACAGGCAATAAAGCGCGGGTAGTATGGTATGCTGAAAATAAATTTACATTTAATTGTTCTGCTAATTGACCTTCAGGTGCTGTTTGTATGTTGCCGGGTAAAAAATAACCAGCATTGTTTACCAAAATATCCGGAGTGGTTATAGACAAGCACCATTTTGTAAATGCCATTACTTCAGCTTCCTTACTCAAGTCAGCAGCCATGAAATCAATCACGCTATTGGGGAATTTTGTTTTTAACTGCTGTGCAGCCTTTTCTAAATCAGCAGCAGTTTTACTATTTAAGTATACATGATGGCCGTTGGATGCAAATATTTCTGCAATCGCAAAACCAATTCCTTTTGAAGCACCTGTAATAACAATATTCATATAAAAAATAGGATAATAGACAATAAAGATAGGGGCAATATTGTAAATTCGCCACATATAACTTTTATCCAACGCACCGATGCCTTATCAACACTTATTTTTTGACTTAGACCATACCATTTGGGATTTTGAAATGAATTCAAAAGAAACCCTTTTCGACTTACATCAAAAATACGCATTGGGAAGTAAAGGCATTACCGATTTTGATGGCTTTTATGATGTGTACAGTGTGCATAATCATCGTTTATGGGATCGATATACCAAAGGATTTATTAAGCAAGAAGAATTGAGATGGAAACGTATTTACTTAAGCTTACTAGATTATAAAATTGCAGATGAGAAATTGTCAAGGGAAATGTCACATGATTATTTAGACATTTTACCTAATAAGACAAATCTATTCCCCTACACGATTGAGATTTTGGAATATTTAAAAGCCAAAGGATATCAAATGCATTTAATTACCAATGGATTTGAATCGGTACAGTTTAAGAAAATTAATAACTCACAAATAGCGCCCTACTTTATTGAAGTAATTACTTCCGAAGCAAGTAATAGTTTAAAACCCAATAAAGAAATATTTGAATATGCTTTATCCAAATCAAAAGCAAAATTGGAAGAAAGTATAATGATAGGTGATAACGAGGGCGCTGATATTCAGGGAGCTATAAATGTAGGTATGGATTCCATTTTTGTAAATCATATCAATGCAATCCCTACTGTTCCAGCAACCTACACCATTACACATTTAAAGGAACTAGAAAGTATATTATAAGTGCTTCAACAAAAAAGCCTCGAAAATTCGAGGCTTTTTAAATATAATTATGTGCTACTTACCAAGTGGCTAATACAGTGATGCCTCCTTTCACCGTATCACCAATTTTGCAATTAATTTTCGTACTTATAGGAAGTAATAAATCTACCCTACTGCCAAATTTGATAAATCCATATTCTGCAGTTTGCTCGAACTTAGTACCAACAGTTGCATAGTTACAAATACGACGTGCCAAAGCACCCGCAATTTGTTTTAATAAAATACTCCCCTTTTCATTTTCAATTACCACCGACCAACGTTCATTGTCGGTAGAAGATTTTGGGTGCCATGCCACTAAAAATTTGCCGGGATGGTATTGATTATAAATAATATTGCCTGCAATAGGTGTGCGATTCACATGCACGTTTGCAGGACTCATAAATACACTTACTTGAATTCTTTTTTCTTTATAATATTCATCTGGTTCTACCTCTTCAATCACCACTACTTTACCATCAGCTGGAGAAACAATCGCATTCGCATCATTGGTCCAATCGCGGCTAGGCATTCTAAAGAAAGAAACGATAAATAAAAACAATCCTAATGTAAGTACAAATAATGCCCATGCGGCAATGGCACTTACTGGAAATAAATAAGAAAAGTTGGCAATATTGATCGCTCCCACTACAAGTGCAGTTAAAGCAATGGTCGCGGTTCCTTCTTTATGTATGGTCATATTCATTATTTAAAGCGCAAATGTAAAACATCTAAAAGATAATCTGAAGTAATAACCAAACAAATGGGGTAGCTAATAAAATAGAATCAAATCGGTCTAGGAAGCCTCCATGCCCAGGCATCATGGTACCACTATCTTTCACGCCAGCCAATCGCTTTAATTTGCTCTCGAATAAATCTCCAAAATTACCCATAATAGATGCTACTATACTAATTAAGAAAATATATTTCTCTTGAATCGGAATCCAAATTCCCATCACTTTGGTGACTACTAAAACCGATAGAATAACACCTGCTATAGTACCTTCCCAGGTTTTATTTGGAGAAACAGAGGAAAGTGGTGTACGCCCAATTAAGGCCCCTACAATATAAGCCATGGTATCATTCACCCAAACCGTTGCAATAACCAACAATGGAATAGAAAATCCCCAATCACCAAAAAAGGTATTGGCCATGAATACTTTTAATTGATAAAATAAGGACAAACTCATTGGAATATACACGAGTCCAAAAAAACTAATCGCCCAGTTTTGTAAATTCACTTTCTTCCCAATGATATCTCCAAGAATCATAATGCCCACTATAAATGGAACAATTCGACTTCCTACAAATTTTACACTCACTCCATTAACACCTAAACTATTGGGTGCTAAGGTCATCATTAATACAACACCTAATACCAACAAACCCCATTTATGAATTGCTGAAATGTTTTTATAGTTTGGGAAAATAAGCGCTAATAATTTTTGATACTCAAACAAACAACCTGCTTGTATAGCAACAAATAATAAAAAAAAGGACCAATTGTTCCAAATTAATCCACCTAACATAACAATCACAAAAACAATTGCCGAAAGGGCCCTTACTCTTAAAACTGAAAAATTTAATGCCATAATTATTTTTAAATTTTATTCAATATACAACTAAGCTTTCAATGTGTCTAATTCAATAGTCTTTAATATTTCTACTGCTTTTTCATACATAGCTAAAGGAACAAGTACTTCAATCTTACCCATAAAAACAAAGGAAGAGTCTTGCTTGTCCAAGGCTTTGGCAGGAATTCCATTTTCATTTAACAAACTCGTTACAATCGACGCTGTTGCCAATTGACTACTCGAGTAAATCATTTTCCAGTCTTGCATAATTAGTTTCTTTTTTTAATCGAAATAATAAATACGTCACCAAAGCCACTGCAATAAAGAGCCAATACAATGGTACATTCCCCTCCATTACTTTATCCACTTTGGCAGGATCGTTTCTTACCCCATACAATGCTAAAATAGCCACTCCATTATTGATACAATGCATGATGATGCTTAACCAAATGGAACCAGTATATTCAAAAATAAATCCCAACACAATACCCAATCCTAATCTAGATAAAAATCCAAAATAAGAAAAATGAAAAGCGCTAAAAACTACTGCAGTGACTACAATCGCTACCACTGGTTTACCCGACCAGTCTTTCAAAGTTTTTTGCAATGCACCTCTAAAAAACAATTCCTCAACCACAGCAGGAATAAAAGCAACTGCTACTAAATTCCAAATGAGGTCCCCAATGGAATGCATCTGCGTCATGGCTGTAATTGCTTTTTTATAGCTAGCCTCCAATCCATCGGCCCATGCTTTGAATGACGCAGTAATTGGTATCAATTCAGTGACACTAGAAAGTGCACCACTTAATAATAAACCCGTAAAAGACAATAAAATGACCCATCTGATTTGTTTTGCCGATTGCACTTTATTAAATCCCATATTTTGAACAATAGCACCTTTGGAAAAATAAGCGACCGCAAAACTAGGCACCAAAAAAGCAATGATAGACGCTAATGCATTTGAAAAAAGTGCAATATGCGCATTTTCAGGTTGCAATAACACCCTTTGGGTATCGGCAAAACCAACATGAAAATAGCCTGCTACAATGGAAAAAGTAATAAATGCCCCTAAAATCATACTAATACCGGTTACTCCTAAAAAAATCGCTAAGCGCATTCCTGGACGCATATATAAAAGGCTTCTGTTGGTATTGCTCATCTAAATGTAATTAATTGGTACATTTGCACCCGTATCAGTTTGATGCAAGATAATGAATTCATATGGTTTCTATAGGCAATATACAATTACCGGATTTCCCTTTGTTACTCGCTCCCATGGAGGATGTAAGCGACCCCCCATTTAGAGCAGTGTGTAAGGACAATGGAGCCGATTTAATGTATACGGAATTCATTAGTAGTGAAGGCCTTATACGTGATGCCATTAAAAGCAAACAAAAATTAGACATTTACGATTACGAACGCCCAATTGGTATTCAAATCTTTGGTGGAGACGAAGAGGCTTTAGCATTGTGTACCAAAATTGTAGACACTGTAAACCCCGATTTGATTGATATTAATTTTGGTTGTCCTGTAAAAAAAGTAGCCATGAAAGGGGCTGGTGCTGGTGTATTAAAGGACTTAGATTTAATGGTACGCTTAACAGAAGCAGTGGTAAAAAGTACCAACTTGCCGGTTACTGTAAAAACAAGATTAGGCTGGGATGAAAACAGTAAAAATATACGCGAAGTAGCTTTGCGTTTACAAGATGTGGGCATTAAAGCCTTGGCTATTCACGGCCGCACCCGTATGCAAATGTATAAAGGAGAAGCAGACTGGACCCTGATTGGAGAAGTAAAAAATGATCCACGCATTACCATTCCAATTATTGGAAACGGCGATATTAATTCTCCCGAAAAAGCAGTTGAGTACAAAAACAAATATGGTGTTGACGGCATCATGATTGGCCGTGCTGCAATTGGATATCCTTGGATTTTTAGAGAAATTAAACATTTTGTTGAAACGGGTACCAAGCGCGCCGATCCAACGATTGAAGAAAGAGTAGAAGTGGCTAGAAAGCACTTACAAAAATCATTAGAGTGGAAAGGTCCTATTGCTGGTATTAATGAAATGAGAAGACATTATGCCAATTATTTAAAAGGATTGCCAAGTATAAAAGACTATCGTGCTAAATTAGTGCGCATCACTGATCCTGTTGAAATTGAAGCTGTTTTGGATGAGATAAAAGAGCAGTATAAAGACATGGTTATTGAGTCGGGTAAAATTGTTTTAGAAAACTACCACGAGCACTGCCCTATTAACTAAATTATTTTTCTTCTATTGCAGCTATTACTTCAGGTGAAAGCGGATCCACTGTCATTGGGAAAAAATGCGTGAGCACTCCATTTTCATTTACCAAATATTTACAAAAATTCCAAGTAGGTTCCTGATGACACCATCCATTCAATGTCATATCAGTTAACCACTTATGCACTTCGTTTTGATGATGCCCTTTAATAACTACCGATTTTTCCATTAAAGGAAAAGTTACACCATAATTCTTTTTACAAAAATTGGCAATGTTTTGATTATTCCCCGTTTCTTGTTCTTTAAAATCATTAGACGGAAACCCAATTACCACAAGCTTTCCAGCGAATTGTAAAGACAATTTTTCCAACGCATCATACTGTGCAGTAAAACCACAATCACTTGCGGTATTCACAATCATTACTTTTTTCCCTTTTAGATCTGACAATAAAAAATCTTTTCCATTAATATCTTTTGCTGTTAAAGTGTAAAACGAAACCGAGGGAATAGCATGTTCCTTATTGATTTGAATTTGTTTTCTTCCACTTGCTTTGCTACTCCACATGATGGCAGGGTACATTGTTTTTAAAACAGATTGGCGATAGGACATGCCTGTTTTTTTCATTAACAATGTGGCAGCAACCAATACACCAACGGCGATGGCAATTTTAATCATGATTATTTTTTTATTTTTCAAACCAGATCCAATATTTGTTATCCAATTAAACGCTTCAACAACCATCCCTTTCCTTTGTATGGCGGGTATTTAAAACTTGGGTCAATGAATGTTGGCGTTTTTAATACCGATTTAGTATGCGTAAAAGTATCAAAACTTGTTTTGCCGTGATAAGCCCCTATACCGCTGAAACCCCTTCCACCAAAGGGCAAATCATGGTTGGTAATATGCATGGTTGCATTGTTTACGCAAGCACCTCCAGAAGGTACATTGGTTAACCAATATTGTTCATCCTCTTTATTTTCAGTGAAAACATAAAACGCCAAAGGATTCGGATTTTTTTGAATCACTGCTAATGCTTCCTCATTAGATTGATAGGTTATAATCGGCAGGATAGGTCCAAAAATTTCATCCTTCATAATATTTGCATCCGCATGAATGCCGGTCATAATTGTTGGCTCAATAAATAATGTTGATCGATCTGATTTTCCTCCATAAACAATCTCCCCTTCCGACAAGTAAGAAGTTAAACGCAACCATTGTTTGTCATTAATAATTTTACCATAATGCTCCGAAGCCTCTGCATTAGCACCATAAAATTGTTGAATGGCTTTAACAAGTTCTTTTATTAAATCCTCTTTTAATTCAGTGGGCACCAACACATAATCAGGCGCGATACACATTTGCCCCGCATTGGAAAATTTAGGATTGGCTAAACGTCGTGCAGCTACCCTAATATTTGCATCAGAAGCAATCACAGCAGGGCTTTTACCCCCTAGCTCCAAAGTAACAGGAACCAATTGTTCTGCTGCATATTTGTAAATAATTTTCCCCACCACTGTGCTTCCTGTATAAAAAATATGGTCAAATCTATTTTCAGTTAACAATTGCGGCAACACAGTTGCACCCTCTCCTTCCACAAACAAAATATAATTATCTGCAAATATGGAGTCAATAATTTTACCCATCACTTTGGCAGTGGCAGGCGCAAATTCACTTGGTTTTAATACTGCACAATTGCCGCCTGCAATAGCACCAATCAATGGAGTGAATAATAGTTGAAAAGGATAGTTCCATGGTGCTATAATACACACCACCCCCAAGGGCTCTTGAATGGTATAGCTCGTTGAAGGCTGGTTCACCATATTCGTACCCACCGAATGTGGCTGCATCCATCCTTTTAAATGTTCGATGGTATTATTTAGTTCGCTTAAAAAAAAGCCTACTTCGGTAGCCCAAGCATCTTCATCGGTCTTTTTTAAATCGGCATAAAGGGCCTGATAAAGCTCTTTTTCGTGCTCAAGGACTACTTTTTTGAGCCTTTTTAATTGGTTTAACCTAAAATCATAGGACTGTGTAGCACCGGTTAAAAAATAGTTACGTAAGGGTTGAATAGAGATTGACATACGATACGGCTTTATATTTAGCAATTTAGGCTTTAATAACGAAAGCAACTTGGGTTTTGTTCACTCATCAAAATAATTGGTTTAATTGACGATTTTTCGATAATTTAACGGAACGATTAAAAAACAAATTCAACCGATTTTAAACCACACAATTAACGATTGCTATGTCTAAGAAAAAATCAGATAACTCAAGAAGGGATTTCATCCGAAATTCTGCGATGGCATTAGGAGGATTTTATATCCTACCAAGACACGTATTAGGCGGTAAAGGATTTACAGCCCCAAGTGATAAATTGCAAATTGCTGGTATTGGTGCTGGCGGTAAAGGAGAAGGTGACTTATTCTCATTTTACAATAGTGGAAAAGCAGACATCGCTTTTTTATGTGATGTAGATGACCGTCAAACTGCCAAAAGCCGTCAACGTTATCCAAAAGCAAAATTATATAAAGACTATAGAGAGATGTTAGAAAAAGAACATATGCATATTGATGCTTGTTCGGTTTCTACTCCTGACCATATGCATGCTGTACAAGCTATGGCAGCAATGCAATTGCACAAACACGTATATGTTCAAAAGCCAATGGCACATGATATTTACGAAGCAAGAATGATGACCAAGGCAGCACATGATTATAATGTAGTCACTCAAATGGGTAACCAAGGTTCATCGGGTGATGGCGTTCGTGTGTTACAAGATTGGTACAATGCAGGTTTGATTGGTGATGTACATACTATTTATTGTTATACCGATCGTCCAGTATGGCCTCAAGGAGTCATTCGTCCTGCAACTGCAAGTGAGATTCCAAAAGAATTGGATTTTAATTTGTGGTTAGGTACCGCTCCTGAAAAAAGTTATTTCACCGATTTGTTACCATTTAACTGGAGAGGTTGGTGGGATTACGGAACCGGTGCTTTAGGAGATATGGCTTGTCATATTATGGCACCTGCTTTTGCGGTATTGGGATTAGGTTATCCAGTAGCAGCAGAGTGTAGTGTTGCAACACGTTACACAGCGCCTTGGCAAAGAGTATATTCACCAGACAGTCCGCCAGCATCTTCTCATATCATTTTAACTTTCAAAGGTCAAAATGGTAAGCCTGATGTAAAATTACATTGGATGGATGGTGGTATTCAACCAGAACGTCCAGCTGAATTAGGACCAAACGAAGTAATGGGTGATGGTGGAAATGGTGTCATTTTTGAAGGAACAAAAGGAAAAATGATGGCTGGCACATATGGTGTGAATCCACAATTATTACCTACCAACCTAACTGCGACAACTAAGGTTCCTGAAACGGTAGCACGCGTTAAAGGTGGCGCCGAAGGCCACTATTCTGCATGGGTAGAAGCTTGTATTGCAGGTACTGGTAGTAAGGAAGCAAAAACATTAAGTTCTCATTTTGATATTGCAGGGCCATTAACTGAATCTGTATTAATGGGTAACCTAGCTATTAGAAGTTACGATTATAAAGGCACCGACAAAAAAGGTTTAACAACCTATCCTGGACGTAATATCCAATTAACTTGGGATGGTCCAAATATGAAAATTACCAACTTTGAACCAGCGAATCAGTTCGTTAAAAGAACTTATCGCGAGGGTTGGAGTTTGGGTGTATAATCATCTACTACTTATTGATTCAAAATCCCTCTCGAATTATCGGGAGGGATTTTTTTTAACTTAACTTCGAACTAGAAATATATCAAACATGATAAACAATAATTTAAGAGATCAATTTTTATTAAGAAAGGATATTAACTTTTTAAATTTTGGTTCCTTTGGCGCCACACCTAAGCCTGTATTTGAATACTATCAACAATGGCAAAAAGTATTGGAAGCGGAACCCGTGCAGTTTATTGCATTTGATGGCGTAGAGTATTTATCTACCTCACGTGCTGCATTGGCTCAATTTATTCATGTAGATGATAAAGACGATTTAGTATATGTAACTAACCCCAGTTTTGCAGTGAACATTATTGCCAAAGCATTTCCACTACAAGAAGGGGATGAAATATTGGCAACAGATATTGAATATGGTGCCTGTGATAGAACCTGGGATTATTATTGTGAAAAGAAAAAAGCAATTTATAAAAGACAAAAAATAAATTTACCTGTCACCACAAAGGAACAATTTATTGAAGATTTTTTTAAAGGACTTACTCCTAAAACAAAGGCGATATTTATTAGTCATATCACAAGTGCAACAGCTTTAATTTTTCCTGTAAAAGAGATTTGTGAAATTGCTAAATCAAAAGGATTAATCACCATTGTAGATGGAGCGCATGCACCAGCTCATGTGGATTTTAAAATTAATGAATTAAAAGTTGACTTTTATGTAGGCGCTTGTCATAAATGGATGATGGCCCCAAAAGGTGCTAGTTTTTTATACGCTCATAAAAGTGTACAACATTTATGTGAGCCCTTGGTAGTAAGCTGGGGTTATAAAGCAGCAAAACCTTCGGCATCAACGTTCTTAGACTATCACCAAATGATTGGCACGAGAGACTTTTCGGCATTCTTAGCAGTTACGATGAGTATCATTTTTATGAAAGACCATAATTGGCCTGAAGTATCAAAAAAATGTCACGAAATGGTACTAGCCAATGCACCTTTGTTTTATGATTTATTAGGCACCACTCCAATTAGTCCGTTAACCAATGAGTGGATTGGACAAATGATTAGCATCCCAATTCATACAAAAGAACCCGAAATATTACAAAGAAAACTGTTTAAAGAATTCAATATCGAAATTCCGATTATGCGTCAAGGAGAAGATATTTACATGCGCTATTCCATTAATGCATTTAATAGTATCCAAGACCTGGAAGCATTACACAATGCACTCAGCACGATTATTAAAACAACTGACTTAATTGAAGTGAAAAAATAATACCTATTTTAAAAATAAAAAATCCCGAAAGCGAATAGCAATCGGGATTTTTTTTGGAGACAAATGAATTGTTTTACCACTTCAAAGTTTTCAAATAAGCTGCATCTGCTTTTGCTGCATCTAACTCATTAGTGCCCGTATACGCTTCTTGTTCTACAATCATATGTTGAACACCACGCTTTGCAACTTTGGGCAACAATGACTTATAATCAATTGTACCCTTACCGATAATACATGACTCATGTCCTTCGGTTGTATTTGTTTTAATAAGGTCTTTTACGTGTACTAATTTAAAACGATTAGGATGCTTGTCCATATATGCAATGGGATCAACTCCCGCAGCCACTGTCCAATACATATCCATTTCAAAATCCACTGTAGCAGCATTAGTATTGTTCATCATTAGGTCCTGAGGAACTACTCCATCCATTGCCTTAAATGAATAGTCGTGATTATGATAAGCAAAACGAATACCATTCTTTTTAGCAATTTCACCACAAGCATTAAATTCATCTGCAAACTTTTTAAAGTTATCTAATGACTTTTGTGGTCCTTTATATGGACAGATTAAATACTTCATTCCAATCTCACCAGCTTCTGCAGCCTTACGTTCAAAGTCATGAGTATTGTCACAATGCGCAGATACGATCTTCATTCCTAATTCATCCATATGTTTTTTAAACTCTGTATTTTTCATACCCCAAAAAATACCCTTCTCTCCTTCGAAGCTTTCAATTTTCTTATAACCACATGCAGACAAATGTTTTAATACTGCCAAAGGATCTTTTGCCAATGCTTCTTTCACTGTCCATAATTGAATACCAAAGGAATTTGTTGATCCTGCCATAGCCATTAATTCGTTTTTAAAAGGTATTGACAATACCAAACCTGCTAAAGCTGAATTGCGGAGAAAGTCTCTTCTTGAATTATGCATACTAAAAAATTTTGCAAACGTTTGTAAAAAATGAAAAATAAAAGGCGAGTACTTTTTTTAGCACTCGCCTTTTTATAAAAGTAATTTGTTAGCTAGTTGCCCAAGCCTTATCACCTTTTTTATAAGGAGAAGAACCCACAAATTTACCTGGTACCGCTACATAACGTAATGCTTTAGTAGCGCCTACTTCCGATGTGAAGAAACCTGACAAAGTCAATTGTTTCATCATGGTAAAGTAATGTTTAGGATCTTCGGGCTTTGCAGCTTTTTGATGTTCCTTAGCTTCCTTATCTAATGCAACTAATAATGCATTGCGTTGCTCAGGAGTAGACTCCATAAAAGTTTTGCTATTTAATTTTTTAGATGCTTCGTCTAATTTTTTCATGCCTTCCATAAAAATAGCTTGGTCCTTTTCTTCATAACAGTCATTTACCATCACTGTCATAAACTCACCCACTTTTGCTTCCTTTGCACCAGGAGTTGCTGTTGCAGGAATAATAGTTTCAGCTACTTCATTTAAGAAAGCAACATCGTCTTTTGAAAATGTTACGCCTTTTGTATTGGTTTTACAACCCGACAAAAAAGCTTCCGCACCTAACACGGTACCACCCATAATGATGGCAACTCTTGATAAGGCTTCTCTTCTGTTCATCATAAAATATTATTTAAAAAATTATTTAAAATTATAAGTTTCCTTTTTTCAATTCACTTACTGCAAAATCAACAGCACGCGCTGTGAAAGCCATATAAGTTAATGAAGGGTTTACACAAGAAGCACTTGCCATAAACGCACCGTCAGTAACAAACACGTTTGGTGCATCCCAAACTTGGTTGTTGCCATTTAACACCGAAGTTTTTGGATCCTTACCCATACGAGCAGTACCCATTTCGTGAATACCACGACCTGGAGTACCATCACCTTCGTGTGCTTGTACATTTTTAACACCTGCTCTTTCTAACATTTCTTGTGCATCCGCTAAAATGTCTTTACGCATTTTGTGTTCGTTTTCTTTTAACTCACAATCAATGTTCAATACATTTAAGCCCCACTTATCTTTCACTGTTTTGTCTAAAGTAACTTTGTTGGTTGGATCAGGTAACATCTCTCCAAATCCACCCATACCAATTGTCCAAACACCTGGTTCAGTTAATGCTTCTTTAAATCCAGCACCAATACTAAACTCGGCCACTTCATGTTGCCAGCCTTGTCTTGTTCCACCACCTTGGTAACCAAATCCACGTAAGTAATCACGCTTATCAGAACCAAAGTTTCTATAACGAGGAATGTAGAAGCCATTAGCACGACGACCAAAAGTATACTGATCTTCGTATCCTTCTACCATACCACCAGCGCCAATGCCTAAATGGTGATCCATTAAGTTTTTACCTAAAGCATTACTGCTACTTCCTAATCCACCTTCCCAAACGTCGGTAGCAGAGTTCATTAAGATCCAAGTACTATTCAAAGTAGAAGCATTCACGAAAATAATTTTCGCTTTGTACTCAATTGTTTTATTTGTTTCCGCATCTAAAACAGTAACCCCAGTAGCACGCTTTTTATCTTTATCATATTTAATTTCAGTAACAATACTCCAAGGTCTTAATGTTAAATTACCAGTTGCCATGGCAGCAGGCAAAGTAGAAGACTGTGTACTAAAGTAGCCACCAAATGGACAACCCAACCAACATTTATTACGGAACTGACAACCTGGGCGGCCACCATGAGGAACTGTAATATTTGCAGTACGTCCAATAATTAAATGACGCTCTCCTTTAAATTCTTTTTTAATTCTTTCAGCCACGTCTTTCTCTACGCAGGTTAAATCCATTGGAGGTAAAAACTGACCATCAGGTAAAACAGCCAACCCATCACGGTTACCAGAAATACCTGCAAATTTTTCTACATAATCATACCAAGGTTCAATATCCTTGTAACGCACTGGCCAATCCACACCAACACCTTCTTTACCATTCGCTTCAAAATCCAAATCAGACCAACGGTAAGACTGACGTCCCCACATTAAAGAACGACCACCTACATGGTATCCTCTAAACCAGTCAAAACGTTTTGTTTCCGTATAAGGGCTTTCTTTGTCTACACACCAATAGTCAAGGTTTGTTTCATTCAAAGGATAGTCTCTTTTTAAAACTGGGTAATCCTTAATCATTTGTTGTGTTCTACCACCACGGTGAGGATGATCCCAAGCTTCTTTATTGGCATTCACATAATCTTTAATGTGCTCGATATTTCTACCGCGCTCTAACATTAAAACTTTTAATCCCTTTTCGGTAAGCTCCTTTGCTGCCCAACCGCCGCTGATACCAGATCCTACGACAATTGCGTCATACTGTTGTTCCGCCATTTTGTTAATTTTTATATGTGTATTGGAATTGTTATTTAAACTTTTAATTATTTATATGGTTATACATCACAAATTTTGATTGCTGTTTTTAAAGAAGCAATATGATCTTTATCGGCTGGCATAAATTCTTGAGCCACATGTCCTTTGTAACCCGTTGCTACAATGGCCCGCATAATCGCCGGATAATTTAATTCTTGACGCTCGTCAATTTCATGTCTACCAGGCACACCCGCTGTATGATAATGACCAAAGTATTGGTGATTGTCTTGAATAGAACGAATGATATCTCCTTCGTCAATTTGCATATGGTAAATGTCAAAAAGAATTTTAAAATTAGGAGAACCTAATCGCTTGCAAAGTTCAATACCCCAAGCCGACTTGTCACCCATATAATCCTTATGATCAATTCTTGAATTGAATAATTCTATTTGAATAGTCACGCCGCTCTTTTCAGCCAATGGTAAAATTTGTTTTAACCCTTTCACGCAGTTTTGTAAACCAGTTTCATCGTCCATGCCATTGCGATTGCCAGCAAAACAAATTAAATTCTTGTAACCCGCAGCAGCAACCAGTTCTATGCCTTCTAAATAATCTTTTATTAACCACTCGTGATTGTTGACATCGTTCCAACCTTTGGTTAAACTTGTTTCACCAGCAGTATAACACATAGAACATGTTAATCCATATTTTTTTGCAATGGGCCACTCATTGGGCTTTAATAAATCAATTGCACCAAAGCCAATATCATTTACCAACTTGCATAAATCATCTAAAGGCATATCGCTATAACACCATCTGCAAACTGAATGATTAATATTTCCTTTTAAACTATTTGAAGCACCCTGTTCAGCAACATTGGCAAGGACAGATTTTGGCAATACCACACCAGCAGCCATGGCCGCAGAGCTAGCTAATACATTTTTGAGTAAGCTTCTTCTATTTACAGTTGAGGACATGGCAAGCATCACTTTTAAAAATTCACAATCGTTGGATAAATGTAAATTTTATTTGCGTTCTTTTAAAATATTTTTGACGAAAAAACCGGGTTTTTTGAGAAAATAGGATGAAATTGCTATGGTATTGTTGTGAAAGTGTTAATATGACACAATAAAACGATTGTCAAGCTTAAAAATTACTTCAAAAATGAATAGAAAATTACGCATGGGCATGGTCGGTGGTGGCCAGGATGCCTTTATTGGCGCCATTCACCGCTTAGCAGCTAATATGGATGGACTCGTTGAATTAGCGTGTGGTGCATTGAGCATTAACCCAGAAATTGCGGTGGCTTCGGGTAAGGCACTTTTCTTACCTGAATCAAGAACTTACTTAACCTACGAAGAAATGATAAAAGCAGAAGCTGCTTTACCTGCTAACGAGCGTATGGATTTTGTAACCATCGTAACACCCAATTTTGCACACTTTGCACCCGCAATGATGGCATTAGATCATGGCTTTAATGTAGTGATTGAAAAGCCCATCACCTTTTCATTAGACGAAGCAAAGCAATTAAAAAAGAAATTAGAAGAAACAGGATTAACACTGTGCTTAACGCATACTTATTCAGGATATCCCATGGTGAAACAAGCTAAGGCAATGATTGCCGATGGCAAGTTAGGAAAGATACGTAAAGTATGGGTGGAATACCCACAAGGCTGGCTGAGCAAGCTTTCTGAAAGAGAAGGCAATGCACAAGCAGCTTGGAGAACGGATCCAAAAAAATCAGGAAAGAGTTCAGTAATGGGCGATATTGGTACCCATGCTGCACATTTATCTGAATATATTACTGGATCAAAAATTACAGATATCTGTGCTGAATTAAATACTTTGGTTGAAGGTCGTGTGATGGATGATGATGGTGCCGTGATGTTAAAATTTGACAATGGTGCTAAAGGTGTATTAATGGCCTCACAAGTTGCAGCAGGCGAAGAGAATGCATTAAAAATTAGAGTATATGGCGAACTAGGTGGCATTGAATGGTTCCAACATGAACCCAATTCATTAATTGTGAAATGGTTGGATCAGCCAACACAAATTTTAAGAGCTGGAAGTGCACATTTATATAAAGCAGCTTCTCACAATTGTCGCACACCGGCAGGTCACCCCGAGGGCTACTTAGAAGCGTTCGCAAATATCTACCGCAACTTTGCTTTAACATTAGGTTGTAAAATGGATGGCAAAACACCAACACCTGAAATGTTAGATTTCCCGGGCGTTGAGGATGGTATTAGAGGTATGGCATTTATTGACAATGTGGTTGCTTCAGCACAGTCTGATAAAAAATGGACTCCCTACGTTTTGTAAAATAATTTAATCACTGATCGTATTATATAAAATGACAACAGTAAAAGGACCAGGTATATTTTTAGCTCAATTTATGGGCGACACAGCACCCTTTAATACTTTAGAAGGTATTTGTAAATGGGCTGCTGGATTGGGTTTTAAAGGTGTGCAAATTCCAAGCTGGGATGCACGATGTATTGATTTGCAAAAAGCAGCAGAAAGTAAAACCTATGCAGATGAAATTAAAGGTATTGTAAATGCAGCTGGATTAGAAATAACAGAATTATCCACTCACTTGCAAGGACAGTTAGTTGCTGTTCATCCTGCTTATGATGCGCAGTTTGATGGTTTTGCACCTAGCGAAGTCCGTGGCAATTCAAAAGCAAGAACGGACTGGGCAGTACAACAATTAAAGTATGCTGCAAAAGCTTCACAAAATTTAGGACTGAATGCATCTGCTACTTTTAGTGGTGCGTTATTATGGCACACTGTTTATCCTTGGCCTCAACGCCCTGCAGGTTTAGTTGAAACTGGATTCACTGAATTAGCAAAAAGATGGACACCTATTTTAAATGAATATGATAAAGCGGGTGTTGACCTTTGTTATGAAATTCATCCGGGTGAAGATTTACATGATGGCGTTTCCTATGAAATGTTTTTAGATAAAGTTAACCAACACCCTCGTGCTTGTTTATTATACGACCCATCCCATTTTGTTTTACAATGCATGGATTACTTAGGCTATATTGATGCTTTTCATGAGCGTATTAAAATGTTCCATGTAAAAGATGCGGAGTTTAATCCTAGTGCAAAACAAGGTGTATACGGTGGTTACCAAAATTGGATAGACCGTGCAGGTAGGTTTAGATCCTTAGGAGATGGTCAAGTAGATTTTAAAAGTATCTTTAGCAAATTAGCTGCCTACAACTATAAGGGTTGGGCAGTAATGGAATGGGAATGTTGTTTAAAACATCCCGAAGTAGGTGCTGCAGAAGGTGCTGTATTTATTCAAAACAATATCATTAAAGTAACCGAAAAAGCTTTTGATGACTTTGCAAGTACAGGATCGGATGAGGCATTTAATAAAAGAATATTAGGCATTCAATAATCAAATCATAAAATATAAAAATCAACGTATGAAAAAGGTATTAGGCACAATTGCAGCAGTAGTCGTATTAATGGCATGTGGTGGCAATAAAGAAAGCAAAACAAATGATGCATCTGCAACTGCAACTTCTTCAACAAGTTCATTATCTGCTAACCCCGATTATCAAAAAGGATTGGCATTAGTAGGTGGAAACGACTGTTTAACTTGTCATAAAGTAAACGAAAAAAATATTGGACCCGCTTATAAAGATGTGGCTGCAAAATATGAAAACACAGATGCGAATGTAAAAATGTTGGCTGAAAAAATTATCAAAGGTGGTAGCGGTGTATGGGGTGCTATCCCAATGACTCCACATCCTGCAGTAAAGCAAGAAGATGCTGAGGCGATGGTAAAATATGTTTTATTATTAAAAAAATAGGAGCTTAACAAACCAAACGATTGCTTATGAAAACACTAGTACTTGCATTGTTCACTACACTTGTTTTTACACAAGTAAATGCACAACAAAAATGGAATTCTTTATTTGATGGCAAAACCACCAATGGTTGGCACAGCTATGGTGAAAAAACTGCAGGTGCTGCGTGGAAAGCAGTAGATGGTAATTTAATTTTAGATCCAAGCGCTAAAGTAAATGGCAAAGGCGGTGGAGACCTTGTAACCGACGAGAGCTTCAACGAATTTCATTTACAATTAGAATGGAAAATTTCTAAGAACGGCAATAGTGGCATCATCTTTTTTGTGCAAGACAATCCTAGCAAGTATGAATACACATTTTATACCGGACCTGAGTTTCAAGTATTAGATAATGAAGGACATCCTGATGCTAAAATTATCAGTCACCGTGCAGGTAATTTATATGACTTAATTGTAGGCAATGAAGGACATGTAAAGCCTTATGGAGAATGGAATAAAGTAGATGTTATTTCAAGTAAAGGTGTTTTGGAATTAAAGATGAACGATATCACTGTGGTGAAAACACATTTAGGAGACGATGCTTGGAAAGAATTAATTAGAAGATCTAAGTTTGGAAGAGGCGATATGCCAGATTTTGGAAAAGTATTCTCGGGTCATATTGCATTGCAGGATCATGGCAATGAAGTGTCTTTTAGGAATATCAAAATTCAAAAATTATAGTGGCAAATATCGAATCTGCTGAAAATACTCATGAACAATTTATGCGTCAGGCCCTCGTGCAAGCACAGAGGGCCTTTGACGTTGATGAAGTACCGGTAGGTGCGGTTGTTGTGATGCATGGTAAAGTAGTGGCCAAGGGGCATAACCAAGTGCAATTATTAAAAGACGTAACTGCCCATGCCGAAATATTAGCTATTACCAGTGCATGTGAAAGTTTACAATCCAAATACTTACCTGAAGCAACATTGTACGTAACGGTGGAGCCTTGCTTAATGTGCGCAGGTGCTTTGTATTGGAATAAGATAGGCCATATTGTTTTTGGCGCCTATGACGAGAAAAATAGTTACCGCCGTGTAACCGAAAAAAATCCCTTCCACCCCGCTACCACAATTACTGGTGGCATTTTACAGGAAGAATGTGCCGCACTCATGCAGGCATTTTTTAAAGCAAAAAGATAGTTTATCTACAAGATAGCATTACTATTATTTAGTTGAAAATATACGAATCTCTAGGCCTCCGCGGCAGGAACCGAAGTCGGCTACGAGATTGCATATTTTCAACTATTTTCTTTTATTTCCAATTGCTGAAAAATTTAACTTTCTATATAAGGAAAAAATGCCCTGCTATCATTTAAATCAAAGTAAAGGGGTGTAAATTTGAGTTTCATTCAAGAAACAATTAAATAAAAAAATATGTCATTTACTTTACCAGCGTTACCCTACGCACACGAAGCATTAGAACCTCATTTTGATACTTTAACCATGCAAATTCACCATGGCAAGCATCACCAAGCATATGTAGACAATTTAAACAAAGCAGTTGCTGGCACACCAAACGAAGGCAAAAGCTTGGAAGAATTGGTTGCTGTTGCTGGAACGATTAGCCCTGCTGTTAGAAACAATGGTGGTGGTCACTGGAATCACTCTTTTTTCTGGGCTAGCTTAGCGCCAAACGCAGGTGGCACACCAACAGGCGCTTTGGCTGACGCAATTACTGCAGCTTTTGGAAGCTTTGATGCTTTCAAAGAAAAATTCGCTAATGCAGGTATGACTCGTTTTGGAAGTGGATGGGCTTGGTTAATCGTAAAAGATGGCAAGTTAGAAGTAAGCTCTACACCTAACCAAGACAATCCTTTAATGGATGTAGCGGAAGTAAAAGGAACTCCATTATTAGGTGCTGATGTTTGGGAGCATGCATACTATTTAAAATACCAAAACAGAAGAGCTGATTATTTAGCTGCATTTTGGAATGTAGTAAACTGGACAATTGTAGCTGAAAGATTTGCTGCTGCGAAATAATTGAAATAGAAATTTTAAGGAACAGGATCATATCCATGTCCTCCACCAGGATGACATTTACTTAAACGTTTGGCCCCTAGAAAGATACCTTTTATGGGGCCATACTTTTTTATAGCTTCTAAAGTATACTGTGAGCAAGTTGGCGTGAATCTACATTTACTTCCACCTAAATACGGAGAGAGCGCGTATTGATAAAAACGGATCAATACTAAAAATGGGAAAGCCATTATTTTTTTAAGCACCTTCATTTACTTTCGTTATTTTAATTTTTCAGAAAGCCTAGTTAACAACTGTTTTATTTTTTCTTGAATTGCTATTTGCGAAAGCACGGTAGCATCGGTGTATAAGAAAAATAAATTAACGCGCTTGCCCTGTAATTGAGCCGTAGTAAGGAAGCTAGGCTTTTCTAAACGATAGCCTTCACGCAATAATCTTTTTACTCGATTGCGCATCACTGCTTTACGAAAAGTTCTACTGGGGGCACCTACTCCTGTTTGCAATACGCCTTTTGAAAGTATCTCTGCAATGTTATAATCGGCACTCAAGTCTTGAGCCAATTCAATCGTATAAATTAATTTAATAGGAAATGCATTCATGGATTGTCCCTTCGAAAACAAATATTGTGTTTGCTTTCTACTTTTTAATTTATCGGCCTTTTGATATGTAAACTGTTTAGACAATCTGGTAGATTTAAATGCAGGGCATTAAAAAAGTCCCCTCGAAAAACGAGAGGACTTTAAAAATATCAATTTCTATGGATAGTGATTAAATTATTTTAATCCTTTCTCGCTAGATACAGTTAATTTCTTGCGTCCTTTCTTACGGCGGCTTGCTAATACTTTACGACCATTAGCTGATTCCATGCGCTTACGAAAACCATGAACTGATTTACGACGACGTTTATGAGGTTGGAAGGTTCTTTTCATCTTGTTTTTTTTACTTACTTAGTTCGCTAATATTGTTTCCACGTTTAATAGCAGTCACCATACCACTACCTGTGAAAGGACGGCAAAAATAGGGTTTTTTTTGAAATCCTAAGCTAAATCTGTGTGTTTTGCTTCAATTTTTTGTCCAAAGAAGG
>CANGIZ010000018.1 GCA_947454025.1 Bacteroidota bacterium
CTTATTTGTGCATTCATTAATACAAAGCTTGGAGACATAGTTGGCACTTGATAAATTGGTGGATTTGTCAAGGTACTTGTTACTCTTTTTTTGCCATTATAGGTAATGGTATAATTCAGCTTCCAGGCATTGGATGTTGCATAGTCAATACTCAAGAATGCACGATCCTTTGCAATAAAGGGACGTTCTAATAATTGGCCATTATAAGTTTGCTGTACATCAAAATAACGATAAGCTAACCTTAGATCCACTTTTTTAATAGGTGTAATATTTAATTCTGTTTGAAAACTATTCGAAAAAGATTTTCCCTTCAAATTATAAAAACGCACTTGTCTCGCATACTCTAAATCCACTACTACTTGATTGCTAAAATCATTTCTAAAAAAGTCCAACCCCAAAGTAGCAGGATTGCCAAACAAATTAAACTTCTGATCCAAGCTAATGCCTTTATTCCATGCAATTTCAGGATTCAAACCATATGCAGCCCCATTCCTACTTGGACTAATTACAAGTATTCTCGAACTTACCAAGGCACTATTGTTTTCTGCTAAAATATTAGCGGTTCTTTGTCCTCTGCCTGCACTGAATCTAAATGTAGTTCCTTTAACGGGTTCATACCTTACATTCAAACGTGGAGTTACAAATGCACCATATAAATTATTATCATCCGCTCTTATCCCTGCCACCATACTCCATTGTTCATTGGGCGTATAGGTATATTCAAAAAAGGCGCCGGGCACTATTTCTTTTCTTGCAAAATAGTTAGTCTTAAAGTCTTCTTTGTATTGATCATATTGAAAACTCAACCCTGTTCTGAATTTATGAATAGTAGAATTGATTATAGATTGATAAATTAAATTGCTGTAAAAGCTTTGTTGTTTTGCATTGTAATTGGTTAGGCCAAAATAAGAATTTTGTTGATGGTCAACGGCATCCACTTGCAACCCTATACTCTTATATTTTTGTTGCGGGAATACATAACCCAACTTGCCAAATACTTCATAGCGTTGGGTATTAATAGAAAGTCCATAATGATTTTCGGTACCCTTATCTACATTTGGATTGAATGCAACCTGCCCTCCTAGTTTTTCATCTTTCAAAACTTTCACTCCAAATTGCGCTAGTGTTCCTTTACTATTATCATATTTGTAACGGTTTACTAAACTCAATGTATTTCCTGTAGGTACATCTTTAAAACCATCCATGTTCATATCTACTGCATGTTGTAAAAAATCATCGTGCAACATTAATCCGGTTGACCATTTTGTATTGAGCTTGGTGGCAAGATTAATATTTAAATCGGTCTTCCCTAAATCATTCACATATACATTACCTAATAATTGTTCAGCTGATTCTGGTTTTTTTAATTCTACATTAATTTGGCCTGCGATACTTTCATACCCGTTGGCTACTGAACCTACACCCTTGGTTAATTGTATACTTTCAATCCAAGGACCGGCAATGGAATTCAATCCCAAAGGAGTAGCCAAGCCTCTTGGACCGGGTAAATTTTCAACAGTTAATTGCGTGTAGTTGCCGCTTAATCCCAGCAACTGAATTTGCTTGGAACCAGTAACGGCATCATTGTAGGAAACATCCACCGACGGATTGGTTTCAAAACTTTCACTCAAATTACAACAAGCCGCTTTTAACAATTCAGTACCCGTCATTACCTGTGTGCGAATTGGATTTAAATACGGAATAAAGCTGCCCATTTGACGACTAAATACAGTGACTTCATTCAATTGACCCTTTGATGCCAAAACTATTTTTAAATCATTGGCATGCACAACGGAAATGGTGTCTGCCTTAAAACCAGTATAACTTACAATAAGCCTTTGACTTGCAGGATTCATATGAATTGAAAAAACACCGAGGCTATCGGTAAGCACGCCATTATTGGTTCCTAGCCAATATACACTTGCGTTTAACAATGGTTCAAATTTACCTTTTGTATTATCTTGCAATACCACGCCTTTAACAAGGGTCTCCGTATTTACGCCTTGTTTTTCATCTTCTTCCATTTCACGATAATGACAACAAGCTGGCAAGGCAGTGTAAATAATATCTTTCGCTTTTTTGTCAATTAGGTCGTGGCCAACCAATAAAATTTTATTTTGTATTTTCTCTAGGGAAATTTGTGCTGGATCATATTCCAAACTAAGCATCTTGGTATCCACATCCCATACGCCAGTTTTTACGCCTTTTAATTTAACAGCTAATTCTATTCTGGCTTTGCATTGTTCGCATGCGCCAAATACTTTAAAACTAGTGGAAGTGATTTGTCCGTTTTTTGTATCCTGTGCAAAACTTACTATGTTCACAAGCGTCAAACACATTAGTAATATATATGTTTTCATTTTTAATACTTTAATCCATTATAAAATAGTCATGCTATTAAACAATAGATGTATTAAATTAAAAAAGTAGAAAGTGTTGCTTGTTTATCCTGCTTGAACAGTATGGGAGGCGCGTGTAAATAAAAAAGATTTTTTGTAGCGATAGTAACAGCCTGTGCTTGCTTATAAGAAACTAGGGTATGCACCAATGCTAATATGAAAGAAGGGCTTGTTTTATGGTATTCCGCTTTTTGCTGATCAAGCGATAATTTAATTTGTTTTTTTTCATCCTTACAACAGCCCGTGTTGATCATTCCACATTTTGGACACTTATCCTTTTTCTTACTAATCAATGACCAGCCTGCAAATTTATTCATGCAATAATGCATATTAATAGTAGCTCCAATGGTAGAAGCACTATACAATACCATTAATAATATGACGATTGCCTTTTTCATTAATACAAAGGTAGACACTAAATGGGTCTCCTATTTGCGTCTTCCGAAAGATTTTTTATGAGCTTGCTTAGGATTGTAAGCAGGGGTTGGGCCAAATTCTTCAGGAACTGCTCCTTTTAGCACAGGAGCGCCTAATAATTCCTCGATAGTTGCAAATTTTGATTGCTCCTTTTCCCCAACCAACGTAAACGCAGTGCCTGTAGTTGCAGCCCGAGCAGTACGACCAATTCGGTGAATGTAATCCTCCCCATCATTAGGAACATCGTAATTAATAACCAAGTCAATGTCATCAATATCAATCCCTCTACTTAAAATATCAGTAGCAACTAAAATATTGGTTTTTTGATTTCTAAAATCCTGTAAATATTGCTCTCTGCTTTTTTGATCTAAATCAGAATGAATTTCTTCTGCTGCTAGTTTTGCACGCTTTAGTTCCGCGGTAAGTACTTTTACATTTTGTTTTTTAGAACAGAACACAATCACTTTAGTAAATTTTTTAGAACGCAACATATCCTTTATAATGGGCACTTTTTGTGCTTCATATACTACAAATGCTTTTTGTGTAATTTGTTCAGGCGGCTTTGAAATGGCAATGTTTATTTCAACTGGATCAATTAATATTTTTTTAGATAAATCGCGCATTTTAGCTGGCATGGTTGCAGAAAATAATAAATTCTGTCTTTCCTTAGGCAAGTATGTAATGATTTTTGCAAGGTCGTCGCTGAATCCCATATCGAGCATTCTATCTGCTTCGTCTAATACTAAATACTTTAACCCTTTCAATTTTACATAACCCATATTTAAATGTGCAATCATTCGACCTGGCGTACAAACGACAATATCAACCCCACTTGTTAATGCTTTTTTCTCAGCAGTAAATGAATTGCCATCTCCACCTCCATATACTGCAATAGAACTTACATCGGTAAAATAGGAAAGTCCTTCGATGCTCTCTGCAATCTGAATAGCCAACTCACGCGTAGGCACAATCACCATGGCGTTAATATCTCCTGCCGTGTGTGGCATGGTTAATAAACGATGTAATAACGGAAGTAAAAATGCGGCAGTTTTCCCTGTGCCCGTTTGCGCTGCTGCAATAATATCCTTACCTTCTAAAATGGGCACCATGACCTGTTGTTGAACAGGCGTAGCATTTTCATAACCCATCGCATCAATCCCTTCTAATATTCTATCATCCAACCCTAAATCAATAAATTTCAAAATAACTTGTTTTTCTAATAAGTTACAAAGATACAACTAATTCAAGGGAGATATGCTTATACTGAATTAATACAGTGATGAAAGCAGTGCGAGCTTTTTGTCCGTTGGCAAAGGCGCTACATTTAATTTGGTATCAAATACCATTACTTTCTTTTCCGCTTTTATATACTTTGGCCATTGCATTAAACCTGCGCCGTTGGGATTACCGGTTTTGGCAAAGTTTACCCAATAACTTGACATCTGATCAGCAAGTTCAAAATCCTCTTTTATAAACGGGCGATTTTTTATAGTATGCAAATTATTATAGGCATAAGGCACTTCCCCTGTATGAAAGGCACCAAAATCATTAGCAGGTGAGGATGGAGGGAGTTTGCGATTAAAACTATAAACAAATATTGGAGCTCTGCCATGTTCGGATTGTAAGCTAGCCCAAGTGTACCCTTGCACGCCAAAGGTTTGATCACGACTCATTTCCCCTTGTGATACAGCTGCAATTGCGTCATCCGTTCCTGGATATTGTTCCAGTATTTTTTCAGCATTCGCTCCAAATTGTTGTTTAATGGATTGTACATATTTATCAGCAGTCAATGGCGGTCCCATTATTTTATCATCTAAGTTCCAGCCCAATAAAGTGGGAACATCATTTTGTTGGCCATTCAAATAAGTTTGTAACATAGAACTTGGAACTACATATCCATCTTCAAATGCACCAATCGCACCAGGGTTTGCATTTAATATTTCATCTGCTGATTTATTTCTTAATTCTTTTATTGAATTACAACCTAATGATTTTGCAAAATCAACACCAGTTGCTTCAGCTTGGTTTAAATGCATAGCAGGTCTTATTGAACTAGGCAAAATACTTCCTCCACTTTCTGCTATCGCCCCATGAATAAGTCCTTTTGTTAATGGTGAAGCCGCTAAAAAATTAACTGCAAATGCACCAGCCGACTGGCCTGCAATGGTTACCCTGCCTGGGTCGCCGCCGAATGAGGCAATATTGTCTTTCACCCATTTTAAAGCAGCAACCATATCTAAAATAGCATAATTGCCAGACACATGATGTTCGGATTCTTTGGTTAATTCAGGGTGTGCTAAAAATCCGAACACGCCTACTCTATAATTTATAGAAACAAATACAATGTCTTTTTTTGCCATTGCAGTTCCATCATAAATATCACAACCTGAACCACCACTTCTAAATCCACCGCCATAGATATAAACAAGTACCGCCTTTTTTGTGGTAGATTTTTTGGGCGCCCATACATTTAAATATAAACAGTCTTCACTAATGGGTTCCTTTGGAATTAAATACTCCTCCGACCAGCACATAAAAGGTACAGGAGGCGCCTGAACAGGACTTGGACCAAATGCAATACATTTTTTTACCTCCTTCCAAGGCTTTATAGGCTGTGGCGCCTTCCAACGTAAATCGCCAACAGGTGGAGCAGCAAAAGGAATCCCTTTAAAAATTTGAACGCCTTCATTCAACATACCACTTACGGCACCGGACTTTGTAGTCACTACAGGCGCTTGAGCTGTTAAAAAAACTGGGATAACCATAAAAAGCAAATAAATGTATTTCATTGTACTACTTTAAAGTATTGAATCATATTAAGCAAGCACATTCAATTTACAAAAGTTTTAAATGGCTTTGCATTGAATGTGAAATTAAACTAAAAATAAGCAGGAGTTTTCTTACACAAAAAGTATAAAAAAGCCCAAATTTTGAATAACTAGCTGATAACTAACAGTCTATAAAACACTTGCTATTAATGGAATCAGTGATTATCTTGCATACTTCATGAAGCAGCGCATTTTCTTTCTTTTTTATACCCTATTATTCTATTTCGGTGCACAAGCACAGCACCCTGCTATGCTCCATGGTAAGATAATGAACGGATTCACAAAAGAACCCACTGGCTATGCATCAGCAAAATGGAAATTGGCGAAAAACGGCGTTATTAGCGACAGTATCGGAAATTTTAAAATTCAAAAAAGTAATTTCAAGACTGATACTTTAATTATTGAATATGTTGGATTTGAACACGAGTATTATCCAATTACAAAATACAACAACGACACTTCGGTGTTTATTTTAGAAAAAGTAAAGTTGAATGATGAAGTTCAAGTTAAAACAAAATTTAACAAGGGCTTGCGATGGTGGAAACAGGTTGTTGCAAATAAAGAATTGAATAATCCCAATCAACATCCTTATTATAGAGCAAGTTTATACAACAAATTGGAGTTAGACCTAAACAATGTAAAAAGAGAAAGCTTTAAGCAGATAAAATTTTTAAAACCTTTCTCGTTTTTATTAGACAATATCGATAGCCTCACAGAGAGCAAACCATTTTTGCCCATTTTTCTTACAGAATCAAGTTCTGATTATTATTATTCAAAAGATCCAGAAAATTCTCGCGAGTACATTAAAGCAACCATGACACATGGTATGCAAAATGAAACCCTCATGCAATTCATAGGGGGCGTTAACCAAAAAATGAATATTTACGAAAATTATATGCGCATTTTTGGTAAAGAATTTATAAGCCCAATCAGCGATATGGGTGATAAATATTATAAATACCGAGGAGCCGATACGCAGTATATAGAAAGCGCTAAAGCATATCATTTATATTTTTCGCCACTTAAGGAAGGGATAAATGTGTTTTATGGTGACGCTTGGATTGACGCGAGTAGTTGGGGTATTCTAAAAATAAACATGAATGTTGCAGCTACTGCCGACATAAATTATGTGAATAGATTAAGTATTGTTCAAGCTTTTAAAAAGCAGAAGACCGGGGGGATTATGCTCTTTAAAAACAATGTAACTGCCGATTTATCTCCATTCCCGAACGATAAACTAACTTTTATAGCCAGAAAAAGTACTTTTTTTCAAAATTTCGATTTTGACTCCACTGTCGTTTTTAGTAACATAAAAATGAACAATAGAAAAAACGAAATTGTTGTTCAGGAAAATGCCCAACTTAATAATGAATCATTTTGGCAGTCAACAAGGCCTGAACTTTTAAGCCATAACGAGAGGAAGGTTATAAAAATAATTGATACTTTAAAATCAATTCCTTTATTTAGAGAGTATACAAAGAATGTAGAATTTCTTGTGGATGGTTATCGAAAATTTGGCAAAATCGAGATTGGACCTTGGTATAAATGGTTTAGTGGTAATCAACTCGAAGCAATGAGAATTCGATTTGATATTGGAACCACCAACTTGTTTAGTAAAGACTTAAAGCTTAATGCCTATATTGCTTACGGAACAAAAGACCAAAGATTCAAGAATCGGTTTGCAGTTCAATATAAAATTCCAAAGAGCAATGGATGGTTTATACAAGCATCCTATTTAAATGACTTAGATAACGGAAGGGTATGGTTTAACGAAGAAGATGCTAGTATTGATAATATTTTCAGTCAAGCACTAAGACGTCCAGGAATTCCTCAAAAGTTTTTAGGGGAGGCTGAAATTAAATTGACTGTTGCAAAAGAATTTCGTTCTGGCTTGTCAAACTATTTGACACTCACCCATACAGATTATGATCCTTATACTCCCTTGCCTAGTAAAAACAATTATAACAATGGCACTAATGACAAGTTGATAAATACCGATATCATGTTTCGAATTAGGTATGCGCCAAGTGAGAGAAAGATAAGTACAAGCAGAAGGCAGATTAGAATTAACGGAACGGATCCGATTTATGAGTTGAGAGTGAGCGAAGGCCTAAATGGATTTTTGGATGGAGGATACAAATACACTAAAGTTTACACAGGCATCAGTCAAAGAATTCGCATACCGAATTTTGGAGTGGTTAACTATAATGCATATGCTGGAAAAATAATAGGGGACAGTCTTCCGTTTATGTTATTAGAATTGCATCCTGGAAATGAAGTGTTCATGTATAATAAAAACGGATTTAATTTAATGAACCGTTTCGAATATTTTAGTGACGCGTTTGCTGGATTTCAAATTGAACACAATTTTGAAAAAAAATTAATTAATCTTATTCCTATTTTAAGAAAAACAAAACTTAGGCAGTTTTGGACTCTAAAGGGAGTTTGGGGAGAAATGAATTCGTCGAATAGAGTTTTTAACAGGACTGAATTTGGACCTTACCAATTAAGATCATTGCGCTCACATACCTATTTGGAATATGGCACTGGATTTGATAATATTTTTAAATTCTTTAGGATAGATTTTCTTTGGAGAAGCGCTCCTCCTTATCCACCTAATTTTACTCCTTCGAGAATGCAGCCGGTGCAAAATTTTGGCGTGTTCGGAAGTTTAAGGCTTCAGTTCTAATTTTCATTTTTAAAAAAATCAAGTACTTCAGCCCAATCATTTACACGAATATGATGGGTGTGATGAATATTATGGGATGCCGTAAACAAAATGGGCTTGCCTTTGCAAAAATCTAAATTCTTGCAATGATCATCAATTAAATAGTGCGTATCTATCACGCTTTTATCGCCGCAAAAAACGATGTTTTTCCAACTTATAAAGGGGAAATATTCTTTGAGCCATTCCGTTTTTTCAAATAGAGACTGTGGAAACTCCATAGCTGCAGAAACTATGTAAATTTCATAATTCAACATCAATGTTTTAATCGCTTCCAATGCACCTGGCATGATGGGAGCCGTTCTAAAAAACCCAGGGGTAAAGCAAAAGTTTCTAACCGCTTGCTTATCGGGAAAAGCCTCAGACTCAGGAATACCCAGCATTTGTGACCGGTCAATACGAAAGCCAAAATCACGTTCATACCAGTCAATCATATGGGTTTCAATGTCCACCAGTACATTGTCCATATCTACCGCAATAATTTTTTTCATATTAGACCAATTTGCAAGCTCAATTTAACGAAAAAACATTTAGTACAAATCTGAATTAGTTAACATAGATTCATTGTAAAAGGGGGATATTTGCTGAAATTTGTATTCTAAAATATCAATCATATGAAAAAAGTCACCATACACAAAGCGGATAGTCGCGGATCAGCCAACCACGGTTGGTTACATAGTTTTCACAGTTTTAGCTTTGCTGGATATTACAACCCAGAAAGAATTCATTTTGGTGCTTTACGCGTTTTAAATGATGATACAGTTAGTGGGGGCATGGGATTTGGCACACACCCTCATGATAATATGGAGATTATAAGTATTCCTTTACAAGGCGACTTGGAGCATAAGGATAGCATGGGCAATACCACCGTGATCAAACATGGCGATATTCAAGTAATGAGCGCAGGTACCGGTATTCAACATAGCGAGTACAATAAAAACAAAAATGAAATCGTAAAATTTTTACAAATCTGGATTTTCCCTAATAAAAAAGATGTTACTCCGCGATACGATCAAATAACTTTAAATGTGATGGATCGTCATAATAAATTACAGCAAGTACTTTCTCCCAATCCCAATGATGAAGGTGTTTGGATACACCAAGACGCTTGGTTCCATATGGGAAATTTCGACAACGAAAAAACTTTTCAATACCAAATAAAAAAAGCAGGCAATGGTGTGTATGCATTTGTGTTAAAAGGGAAATTCCTAATTGATGGAGTTGAGGCAGACACTAGAGATGGCATCGGTCTGAGTGAAATAAATCAAATTGATTTTAAGGCGTTAAGTAATGACGCAGAAATTTTATTGATGGAAGTGCCAATGCAATTGAACTAATTTTTTATTACGACAAGGTTAACTTCATCATAATATCGGTTTGTTCATCATTGCCTAATTTAAAAATGTGTTTGTCAAAAGGTACAAAACCATTCTTGTTGTAAAATGCAAGAGCGCGGTGATTTTCCTCCCAAACACCCAGCCATACATAAGTTACATTTTTTGCTTTAGCTAGGTCAATTGCTTTGTTAAAAAGGAGTTGACCTATTTTTTTGCCTAAATAAGCGCTATCAACATATATCCTTTCTACCTCAAAAGCATTTAAATCCTTTTTTTCAGTTTGCGCATCACCCGTATTTATTTTTAAATAGCCAACGACAGTTTCACCATCCTTTGCAAAATAAAATTCAGAATTGGGGTTGTTGATTTCTTTGGTCAATTTTTCAACTGCATAACTTGTATCCAAATAGATAGCCAAGTCTTCGGAGCTATTATGCTCGGCAAAGGTTTGTGAAAAAGTCGAACGACTAATGGCTTGTAGTTTGTCTACATCATTTACAACTACAGGAACAATTAAAATAGAATCCATAATAAATTATTATTGAAACAAGGATGGATTCAAATGTACGGAATAATAAAGCACAATCTACCCAAATTGCACGGAAGTCATGGTTAAAGAACCGCCCACTGCTTTGTCGTTAAAGAAACTGATTTTTTCATTCTTATCTTTTAAACCAAGCGTGTAAATTAAAGGAAGATAATGTTCGGGTGTTGGAATTGCTAACTGCGCTTCCTTTCCCAATTGTTCGTAATGAATTAATTTATCGTGCTCACCATTTAAAATGTAGTCTTTAAATTGTTGATTCATATGATGCGCCCAGTCGTAACCGTATTCTGGCTCATTTAATTTATCCCAAGCCACCATTCGTAAATTATGTACCATATTGCCACTTCCCATGATGAGCACTCCTTTTTTTCTTAATTGATAAATTTCTTTTGCCAATTCATAATGAAACTGTGGGTGCTTTGTGTAATCAATACTTAATTGGAGCACGGGAATATTCGCTTCGGGGTACATATGTCTTACGATTGTCCAAGTGCCGTGGTCTAATCCCCAATCATGATCCAATTCTACTTGGGTAGTATGTATTAAAGATGCGGTCTCTTTTGCTAAAGCGGGATTGCCTGGCGCAGGATATTGAACCTGGTAAAGGGCTTCGGGGAAACCACCAAAATCATGAATCGTTTTTGGAAAATCCATTGCTGTAATTTGCGTACCCTTTGTAAACCAATGAGCCGACACTACTAAGACTGCTTTGGGAGTTGGAATTTCCTTGGCAATACTAGTCCATCTACTGCTAAATTCATTATCCTCAATACCGTTCATGGGTGAACCGTGTCCTACAAATAATACAGGCATTAAATGAGGTTGCTCAGGTAAAGTATCGGTAAAGCTTTTGAACTCGCTTAAATTATGAATTGTAGACATACTTACATTATTTTTTTCCTGCGTATTTTATAGTTCTTGCATCATGAATTACGCCTTTCCAGTTTAATCCATAACCAAAATCATACACATGACCTTGTGCATCTTTATAAGGAGTCATATCATGAGGTTTATCTTCATATTGCTTTTCCACCACACTCATATTTAATGGCATTTGCATTGGCAATAAACCCGAAGGCTCCACTTTACCCGAAATAATATCCATTTGCGCATCAATTTGTACACCAAATTCCCCAACAATTGCATCCACTTCTTTTTCAAATTCTCCAAATACCATTGGATTAGACATGGCAACAGAAACAATTACAGGCTTACCGTTCATGGCTTTCTTTGTATCTAAAATAGTATTTAAATCGGGATATGAATTTGATTTTGATGTCTTCCCTTTATACGTTCTATCGGTAATAGTAGAATCAATTACAGGATCACCCGCAGCAATACTATGTTCACGTGCATCCACTGCAGTATAGTCTTTTAATTGCAAGCTAATAGGTACATAACCATTGCCGCCAGCTTCTCTGTCTGCTCTGCTATAACCCCCACTCATTGGGCTTTTAATAAACACAATTGCAAAATCAGCTTTAGTTGGATCATCAGTTACTGTGTAATATCTTTTAATTAATTCTAAGTTTACAGGATACTCCGTTTTTTCAGGAACAGGTTGTCCAAAAAAGTTTAAGCTAGCTGGTGTAGTACGTTTAGGAACATATACTGTTTTGCCTTTTGCAATCGGCAACGTTTTATTTTGATTTTTAATTAACACAATCGATTTTAATTGTGCATCATAACCCGCTTTCATAAACTCAGGCTTACCTACAATTGCTTTAGATTCATTTGGATCTAAATAAGGATTTTCGAACAACCCTGTTCTAAAAATATTCAATAATAAACGTACGGCAGATTGCTCAAAACGTTTGCGCATAAAAGTTTCGCCGTGTTCCTTCACACCCATTTGATACGCTTCCATTACTGGTTTTGCATCATTATTACCACCAAATTGATCAACACCTGCCATTAAAACCTTATAGTGTCTTTCGGCGATTGATAATTTTTCAACTCCCCATGATTTACCAACAAACATGTCAGGCTTGGGACCTTCATTAGCAGTCACTAACCAATCGGTACAAACCACTCCATCATATCCATATTTGTTTCTTAATAAATCAGTAACTAAATATTTGCTATAACCATTTCCAACGTTTTCTCCATTCTTTCTGTCTTGATTATATGAGATCGTATAGTAAGGCATCACAGCAGCTGCTTTTTTAGTACTGCCATTTAACTTAAATGCACCTTCGGTAAAAGTGCTTAAATGCATTTGAAAATTATTGCCAGGATACACTGCAAATTTTCCATATGCAAAGTGCGCATCGCGACCGCCTTCCTCAGGGCCACCACTCGGCCAATGTTTTACCATGGCGTTAACACTATAATTTCCCCAGCCATTATAAGCATTCACTGCTTGTGGAGAGGTTTGAAAACCATCCACATAAGCACGTGCCATATCAGTTGCCAAATTTGGATCCTCGCCAAAAGTGCCCACAAATCGATTCCATCTTGGTTCTGTTGCTAAGTCAATTTGAGGAGACAATGCGGTTGCAATACCTAAAGCTCGATATTCTTTGGATGCAATTGATCCAAATTTTCTGGTGATGTTTGGATCAAATGTTGCTGCTAAACCTAACTCTTCGGGCCATTGTGAAATCGCTCCACCACTTCCTGCATTGTATTCAGCTTCCTTATTCGCCCCGTTTCTTGGATCCGAACTATTATTTGCTGGAATACCCATGCCAATCGCTTCCACCAATTGTTGAACATTGTTATTCCATGTTGCAGCTACAATTGGATTTGCCACTGATGTTACTAATACATGTCTTAAATTATCGGTGGTTAAAAATATTTTTTGTTGGTCGGATAAGTCGGAAGGTTTTGCCCCACTCTCCGCAAACGCTTTGCCATCATAGGTTGCCTTAAACATGCCTGCAGGTGGCATGGGGATAGCTTGGTGCCCACTATACAACATTAAGCCAGCAATTTGATCGATACTCATTTTAGAAGCCAAGTCTTTTGCACGCTCATTTACATTCACTCTCCAGTCTTCATAAATATCTACGACTCCATTTTTATTTAAATCTTTAAAAGGCAATCCGTCTTTTAAAATAATTTTAACGCCCGAGGTTTCGGCATAACCCAATGTAATTTGATTATTAACTTTAATTTTTTTTATCCCATCTGTTAAAGTAGTTGCTTCCCATTTATGTTGAGCATTTACTAATACGGGGACCAAAAGCAATAAGCTGTATAGCTTTTTCATATAGGAATCATTTAGACTTTAAATATAAATAATTATTGTGTCACCCTAACGCAATAGGGTCGGTTTTACATAAACGCTTGTTAGGAAATGCTGCGTATTCAATTATTTAAGTAAAATTTAATGAATTGGGGAGGCCGATATTTATCTATTTGTGATAAATTCGCAGTAGATGCGCAACAAACCCCCTTATATCGCCCTTTTTTTAATAATAGTGTTGTCTGCATGCAAGCACGACATTATTAATAATTCGAATACTACTTCGGCAGATACTACGGTAGTTGTTGCACCGCCTGTTAGTGGAGGTACAGGTTCTGGTACTACACCTGCAGTCTCTGATACGGTTTGTTTTAATACTGATATTTTACCTTTATATGTAAGTTATTGTGGTTCATCGGGCTGTCATGATGTAAATACGCACCGCGAAGGTGTAATCACAACCGACTATGCACATATCATGAATGGCATTAAAGCTAAAAGTTCCAGTACCAGTAGGTACTACACTATTATTGTGGGCGGCTCAATGCCTCCAAGAAGTTCACCTCAAATGACTACAGATAATATCGCAATGATCAAAAAATGGATAGACCAAGGGGCTTTGAACACACAGTGTACCAATGTTTGTGATACGACAGTGTTTACATACGCAGGTGCTGTTAAAACTATTATTGCGAATAATTGTGGTGGCTGTCATGGGTCTTCACCAGGAACTGCCAACGTATATTTAGGCGACTATGCAAGTACAAAAGCCTACATAGCTGCGAACACAACTTTATTTTCAAACGCAATTAACTGGACTTCAACAACTGCCGCTATGAATATGCCTCAATCTGGGAAAATGGTTGCTTGTAAAATTACCCAAATACAAAAATGGATTAAAGCAGGATATCCTCAATAAAGTATGCATAAAAAAATCACCATATTTTTTTCACTAGTGATGATGTATTGTCTGTCATCTTGTTATTATGATAAGAAGGATCAAATCTATCCTCAAGTAGTTGCAAGTGCCTGTGACACAACCAATATCACGTATACTGCAGTAGTTGCTCCAATTATTAAAACAAATTGTGCGATGTGTCATGCAACAGCTGTTGCGAATTCGAGTGGCGGAGGGATTGTTTTAGATAATTACGCATCCATGAAGCCTTATATTACAAATAACTTTTTATTGAATTCGATTCTACAAAATGGAACTGTTCCTCCTATGCCATTGAATATGCCAAAGTTGGATGCTTGTAGTATAAAAAAGATTTCCGTTTGGATCAACAATGGCGCTTTAAACAATTAAAATTATTGATAATGAAAAACATCGTAAAAATTTTTACAGTAATCATCGCATTATTGGGTACGCAATCATTGCATGCACAAAAAGTATACGCCACTAAAACAGGGCAATTGTTTTTTAATGCATCGGGCGGTATAGAAAAAATTGCAGCAGTTAACAATCAGGTAGATTCAAAATTTGTAGATGCTACAGGTCAAATCATTTTTGGAGTGCTTATTAAAGGATTCAAATTTGAGAACCAATTAATGGAGGACCATTTTAATGAAAATTATATGGAGTCTACTCAATTTCCCAAAGCAGACTTTAAAGGTTATATCAAAAACATTAAGGAGATAGATTTTTCGAAAGATGGTAAATTTCCGATCACTATTGAAGGTAATTTAACGATACATGGCGTTGCACAAAAGGTAAATACTTCTGGAACAATCGAAATTGTGCAAGGAAAACCTACGATTATGGGAGAGTTTAGTGTGAAAATTAAGGACTACGGAATTAAAGGATTGTATATAGGCGAGAAAATTGCTAATGAAGCAAAAATAAAAGTGAACTGTAAATACCAAAACTAAGCATATGCAATTTAAACAAATTGGTATTGTTGCAACGATACTGCTAGCAAGCCTACAATTAAATGCACAGAATATAGATTTGTTTTCGGAGCAAAGCAATAATCAATCACCAGATATCGTAACAGGCACTTTTAAATCCACAAGGGTGGTAAATGGCCAGTCTATTGAAAACGTAGGTGCTGGTGTGTTGGATTTTAGAATATCACATCGTTTTGGCGCAATTAGTCAGGGTGGATATAATTTATTTGGATTAGACCAAGCCACTATGCGCATTGGTTTGGATTATGGTTTATTTTCAAGACTAACAGTTGGAGTTGGCCGAAGCACTTACCAAAAACAATACGATGCGTTTTTGAAGTTCAAAATATTGCAACAACAGGATGGAGAAAGATTCATCCCTATTAGCGTTAGTTACGTGGCAAGCTCTATTTACAAATCCATGAAAGAGGCTACTACTACTTATACTCCCTATGCTTCTGACCGTTTTTCCTTCGCCCATCAAATATTAATTGCAAGTAAATTAAACGATTACATTTCTATTCAGTTATCGCCAACCTTAGTGCATTATAACTTAGTGGATAGTGCCAAAATACCAAACGATTTTAAATCATTAGGCATATCCTCTCGATTTAGATTAAGCAAGCGAGTGAATTTAACTTCAGAATATTTTTATCGATTCGACAAATTAGCTGGTTATTACGATCCTTTGTCATTAGGCATAGACATTGAAACTGGTGGACATGTATTTCAATTACATGTTAGCAATTCCAATGGCATGACTGAAAGAACATTCATTAATGAAACCACAGGCAGTTGGAGTAAAGGTGATTTGTGTTTTGGATTTAATATTACGCGTGCTTTTGGTATCAGAAAACCAAAAGAATTAAGAGGTATTAATTGGTAATTATAAAAGAGTGTTATGAAAAAATTGATTTACGTATTTGTGTTCCTTGCTATAGTTGCAGGTGGCATTTATTATTATAGTTTTGTTTATTCAAAAACACATCATCGTAATGCTCAAGCTGAATCTTCGGTACTCATCAGTTCAGACGCATTAACTGCCGAATACCAAGCCAACGAACAGACAGCCAATGCAAAATTCTTAAATAAAGCAGTTGAAGTGACCGGTTCTATTTTGTCAATTAGTAAAGATCAAGCAGGTCATACAACTATTTTAATGGGTAAGCCAGATGCTTTTTCAAATGTATCTATCACACTTGCTAGCACCGATCCTATTACACATAAAGCTGGAGATATTATTACAGTGAAAGGTGTTTGCACAGGCAATTTATCTGATGTTATTATTAACGAAGGAGTTATCAAGTAGTCCATCCTTTATAAAGGTATTTTCGAAAGCAGTTTTTCAACACTAATTTGTTGTAAATTTAAAGATCAATATAAATTTATGACAAAGCAATTTTTACTTTTCCTGTTATGTTTTTTAGGAATTACTGCTGCTGTTTTTGCGCAAGCCAGTAAGGCCGAAGAAGGTCTTGGACAAATTATAAAGGACAACAAAGTTGTTGGATTTTCGGTAGCCGTTGTAAAGAATCATAAAATTATATATACCCACTCATTCGGTATGCAGGATATTGAAAAAAATATTCCTTTAACCGATAACGCAATGTTCAGAATTGCTTCCATTTCAAAATCATTCACTGCAACTTCAATCATGCAATTGGTGGAAGCTAATAAATTATCATTAGACGATGATTTTAGCAAGCTCGTTGGATTTAAAGTACGCAATCCAAAATTTCCTGAAACGGTTATTACCCTTAGAATGATTTTATCGCATACTTCGTCGGTAAATGATAGTCAAGGCTACTTTACTTTGGATGTAATTAATCCTGCAAAGAATCCAAATTGGGCCAAATGTTATAATGACTATGAACCAGGCAAAGGTTACGCTTATTGTAATTTAAATTTTAACATGACAGGTGCAGTAATAGAAAAAGTATCAGGAGAAAGATTTGACCAATATGTTAAGCATCATATTTTAGATCCATTAGGCTTGTATGGCGGCTATTGCGTTGACTCATTAGACAAAACAAGGTTTGCTACTTTATATGAATACAATAAGGATTCTGCTAAGTTTATTGCAGCCACAGCTGCCTACAACCCAAGAAGCGAGGAAATAAAAAATCATATACTGGGCGAAACCACACCCATTTTTTCTCCGACCGGTGGAATGAAAATTAGTGCCACCGATTTAGCAAAATACATGATCATGCATAGCCGTCATGGAAAATATAAAGGAGGCCGCATTATTTCAAAAAGCAGTTCCATTCAAATGCAAACAAAACTATCTGACGATGAAGGATACGGACTTGCTCTAGAAACTACCGACAAGTTAATACCAGGTGAAACCATGTGTGGACATACTGGATCGGCTTATGGCTTATACAGTGCCATGTTTTTTAACTCAAAAAAGAAGTTCGGCATCGTAGTGATTTGCAATGGTTGTGGGCCTACCTATGATACCGGATTTAACACCGTTATTAAAAGTGCAGTGAATTGTTTGTATGACACATTTATAAAAAATTAGTCATTAGTATTGTGCAATAATTTATTTTGTTGAAATAGTCTTAGTTAACCAACTACCAATATATTCTAATACTTCCGGCTCAATGGTAGTTGCTAACTCACCATATTCCTGCACAGTACATTTACTACATTTTTGGAATAAATGATTCAATCCTTCAAATTGCTTAATAGTATAATTTTTGTTCTTAGCATTTTTTAATGCTACTTCAATTCCTTTTAAATCAACTGTTGCTGGCACTTGAATATCCGCACTACCGTTCATCGCCAATACTGGGCATTTTAGTTTTTGCAGGTTGGGTTGAGGATTATAGGCTGCGAAATATTTCATCCAATTTCCTGAAAATGCTTCTGCCATTGATTTTGCATAGGCATTAATATCCGACTCATCCTTAATGGCAGTTATACGCTTTGCTAGTGACTTATCTGTTTTGTTATACCAATCTTTTACAATCTCATTTGCTTTAATAATTGCATCTTCTTTATAATCAATTTTACTGATTGATTTCATTAAGCTTTTATACAAAGGAATATAGGCATCAATGGCTTCCTTATCTATTCCCAATGATGTTAAATAGAGTTCATTTTGAATTGCCATCATTTCAGCGATTTCAATACCCGGTCCTGCCATTAAAATAACAAAGGCAACCGACTTGTTACTTGCAGCAACCATCGGTGCAATAATTCCTCCCTCACTATGTCCTAGCAATCCAATTTTATTAGTATCCACCAACGCTAAAGTTTTAGCATAACGAATATGCTCTTCTACATCCATTGCAAAGTCGGCAGATGTGCTTTTACTGAAGTCACCTGATGATTTACCCGCGCCTCTATCATCTACTCTTAATACGGCAAACCCTTTTTTTGTAAGATCGTCTGCAAGGACTGCAAAAGGTTTGTGATTCATAATCGTTTCATCTCTGTCCTGTTTGCCACTCCCAGTAATTAAAATAACTAATGGGTATTTTTTTTGATCAGATGGATAAGTTAAAGTGGCACCATAAGTTAACTTGGTATTTAAACCCTGATATACTGTGTCAATGGATTGATATAGAAACGGAGGCTGGGGAGTTTGCGGCTTTACAACTATCACTTCTTTTTGGTCTGCTATAAAAGGCTCCATATTCAATGGAAAGCTCATGCCTGATTGTCCCCAAGTACCTTCTATTTTATCACCCGTACTATTTAACGTCCCAGTATAAGATGCGCCAATCATTTTAACTTCAATAGTTAACTGATTGTTTATAAAATCCGTTTTTGAGGAAGGAATGCCCTTTGCTTTTTGAGCTGGCACATCCCAGTTAGAAGTATAAGACTTATCTGCATTTTGAATCAGGTGTAATCTTAATTCAATTTTTTGTCCGCCAGCATTTAATTGGCCTGTCCAATTTTCAATAGGTTGTTGGCTCCAAGCAGGAAAAAGAAATCCTATAAAATGAAAGGATAAAATATATTTTTTCAAAGGTCGTCGGTTTATAATAAAATGATTAAAATTTGAATATCAAATCTAATCAATTATAAACTCTTTTCCATATAAACAACGCCTTCGTTAGGATTATGGTAATAGGCTTCGATAGTGTAAAAGCCATTGTTACTGTATAATTTTATAGCAGGTAACATCGTATCCAAAGTATCCAATCGCATGCACGCATAGCCATTCAACTTTGCGCGCGTACAAAGCCTATCTAATAGTTGTTGACCAATACCTTTGCCTCTATGACTGGGCATAATATACATGCGTTTTAATTCACAAATACCCTCACCAATTTTTCGATAAGCAGCACATGCAATAGGTAGTTGCTGTTCATAAACAAGCAAAAGGCAGCCCGTGGGGCTGCCATACATGCTATGAATCATATTTAATTCTTCCTCAAATTTTTGAAATGCCAAACTTATATTCAATGAATTTGCATATTCTTGAAATAATTCAATGGCATCATTGAAATGACTTTCTGTTTGAGGGATAATGTATTCCAATAACTTAACTTAATAAAATGAGTACAATAGAAGCAACAATACCTAGTACTGTTAAAATGACTCCGCTGCTAAATGCTTTGGTGCCAGGCTTAAACATCCAAAAAGCCGATACACACATAAAGAATAATGCCACTGCAAAAATGACTGTAAAATAGTGCACGATGCCTTTGCTGTTTGACTTGTGTAATTCTGTAACTGCTTTAACCCAAGCATACCATTCCTTAGTAACATATTTCACTTCACCAGTAGCTGCATTATAAAAGCCATCTTTAAAATACATCATAGTGCCCTCGGTTTTTTCAACCTTAAACTCTCTTTGCTTAATGGCCTTTCCTAATTTTTCAGCATCTAAATTAGTTTCGATTGTTTTTTCGTTTTTCACTTCGTGCTTTAACAAGGAAGTGTCTCTATAGGTTTGTATGATTCCGCTTAATGCATATATCACTACTAAACCCACAATAAAAAAGCCTATTTTATTGTGTAAGTCGCGCATGGTCCTGCGCATTTTTGTTGAAGTTTGCTCCATTATATTGTTTTAACAAATGTTTAGACAACAAGTTATTAAAAAAGTTTATTCGAGTTGGAATAAATTAGCTTTAATATGAAAATTACGCGGTTATCTAATTGTTAACTAATAGGTATTAGTGTAATAAGCAAGCTTATTTAATCAAATAAGGGCGCATGGCTTTTTGCCAAATTACATAACCAGCAGGTTGCATATGTAAGCGATCTCCTACATATAGTTCTTCTCGCATTTGTCCTTTCGCATCCAACATGGCATCATAAATATCAATGAAGGCAGCGTTTTGCTGCGTAGCAACAAATTTTTTAATTATAGCATTAACTGCTTTTACTTTGGTTTGAATACTTGCTCTAACAGGGCTAGGTTTAATTGAAACAAAAGCAATATTGGCATTTGGTAAATTAATACGAATCATGCTAAACAAGGTTTTGAATCGATTAACTACTTCACTCACTGAAACACTATCAGCACTTGCCAAATCATTTTCGCCACAATAAATGACCACTTGTTTAGGTTGATAAGGAAGAATAACATCGTATGTGTAACGAATTACATCTTGTAAAGTGGAACCTCCGAAGCCTCTATTAATAATGGTATAACCTGGAAAATAAGCGGGTACATCTTGCCATTTTGTAAAAGAGGAGCTACCTACGAATAATATGGAATTTAGAGCAGGTTTTTGAATTGCATCCAATTTTTTAAAAGCAACAATGTCCTGCCAGAATGCAGGGTCGGTTTGAGCATTGACTAAGTAAGTATTCAGTAAGAATGCAAAAAGAAGAAAATGTTTTTTCATAAATTGGATGACCGTTTAAGTTATCCAATTTATGAAAAATTTATGGATTCATCATATTAAACCCAGCAACAATAGTGTCATTATTGGCTTTTAACCTGCCTTCGCTCATTCCAAAAGTAAGTTCATAACTTCCATTTTTTAATTGCTCAAAAATGGTTTCTATAAATTCACTCACTGGAGGATAGGCATCGTGAATACCTTTGCCACCCAAATCGGTATTTAAAGCTGGGGGAATTACTTCAATAACTTCAATGTCAGCCTCTTTTAATTGACGTCTTAAGGATAATGTAAAAGAACGCATAAATGCCTTGGTTGCACAATATACCGGCGCTTTAGCCAAAGGTATAAAAGCAAGTCCCGAAGTTACATTCATAATAGTTTTGATGGACTTTAAACCAGCAAACAAATTAGCTAAATGAATGGGAGCCAAAATATTGGTTGTGATTTCTTCATGCGCTCTCTCATAAAAATTATCTTCCTCTACACCCATCCAATTTTGAATACCAGCATTATTAATGAGCACATTGGTGTCAGGGTGATTTTCTTCTACCCAGTTTAACAAGTCTATTCGCTCGGACTCATCCGACAAATCACAAACTTTAGTAATCACATTAGGGAATTTAGCTGCAGTTTCGGCCAAGACAGCTGCTCTTCTACCACATACAATAACCGTATTGCCTTCCTGAATAAACCTTTCTGTTAAGCCTAGGCCTATTCCACTACCACCACCTGTAATTAATATTTTATTTCCTGAGATTTGCATATGAGTCTATTTTTGAATTTTAAATAAGTTTGTAAAGAAGACTAATTTAATATAACAAAGTAAATGTAAAATAGTTCAATTAGAAACTAAAAGTGAGGTGTGCAATAGCCTTCCAATTTAAATTAGTTTGAGCAGCTGCATATTCTTGACGAATGGGTGCTTGTATGTTCACGCCAAAAGATATTTTCTTTACACCAACTTCAATGCCGCCCAATAAATTAACACTATGTCCACCTGTTCGATACGTCCCATTGTCAATGCCTTCAGTAAGGCTGATTAAATGTCCGTCTAATTTATTGCCTTCGTTATTTTCGAATTGCAAACCCAAATTGGGTGTTAGCACTTTATTCTTATTATTAAAATTATAATAAGTTATGGTATTTAAAATAAGCTTATTCCCAAATTGATACCCGTATTTATTTTGTGTGTTAATTTTATAATTGATATTACTTGCAATTCCCCAATTTTCAACCTGATATAGGTCCCTTGTGTTTAAAATGAAATCAGTACTTCCTGTTCCCATTTGCGCATTTACATCCGCCAAAGTAACATCTGGATCTCGAGGATCTACACTAAAACTACCCGTATTTAATTTTACGCCTCCTCCAATCCACAGCTGATGCAATACGCTCTTTTTATCATTCACAATATGGTGACTGTTTATTAATTGATAATTTGTCAGGATAGTAATATCACCCAAACCCACATTATCATTCTTTCCATCATCACTTACTTGTTTATTGTATTGGTAAGGAATAAATGTGAATATTTGCCATTTTTTTGACAAATTAAACCCCGACCAAATTTCATAAGACTGATAGGTGTTGCTAGTATATTGTGAAGGATCGTTTTTTAAGACCGTTTTATAATCGCTAAAATTGTATCTAACGCCAATGAATTTGGAGTCAAAATTAGGATACATACCTAAATATAAATTACCGCCACCGCATCCGCAAATACTGCATGCATTTGCATTATAAGCCAATAACAATATAGTTATGGCCATGAAAATTTTCTTCATACTTGAATTAATTAATTGTAATAAAATTTAAATGCTAAATAGTATTACAATTGGAAGGCGGGCGAAAAATTGAACTTAAATAGTTGGAAGCAAATAAAATATTGTGATTAGTATACAATTTTGAATTATATACTATGCAAAATGCTAAAGAAGGAAAAAAAGATTTTGAAGATAAAACTACATCTGGTTGATTAAATTTAGGCGCAGTGGTTCCAGCTCCTGTATCACCTTCTTGCTTTTTTAATTTTTTAAGCATCTGACACTTACCATTACAATGTAACATTGGCTTAGCCTTATTCACACAGGCATTTTTATAGTCATTTAAATTGACCATGTAATCTGCTAACACAAGGGATCTTGAGAAAGTATGTGCTATAAGCGCAGTGAATAATAATATGACAATGGTATATTTCAAACTAGCGCAAAGATAATCGATTGCAATAAAAAAATAAATAATTATAGCTGATAAAAGTCATTTATCACTATTTTCAACGAATGAACTACCCGGTTGGCTTACTAAAAGCAACAGAAAAATTAGAAATTTATATTCCAATTCCAGAATTGGTGAAGCCAACTTATGAACTATTGATCGAAAAAAATCCTACTACCCCTTTCCCATTTTGGGCTAAAATATGGGCTTCTTCTAAAGCATTAACGCAATATTTAAACGCTAATCCCAATTTAATAAAAGGGAAGTGTGTTGTGGAGATGGGGGCAGGAATAGGTATTCCAAGTTTATCTATTGTAAAACTGGCTAAGGAGCTTATGATTAGCGACCATGACAGTGATGCAGTTGCATTACTCGAAAAGAATATTGAACTTCTTGTTTTAAAGAATGCCAGCGCTAAATGCATAGACTGGAATGATATGCAAGAAGATATTGTTGCAGATGTTATATTGTTAAGTGATATAAATTATGCACCAGATCAATTTGATTCCTTAATCCACTTGATTGAAAATCAGATATTAAAAGGAACGCTCATTATTATAGCAACACCTCAGCGTATCATGGGCACTTCATTTATAAATGCAATCGGGCCTTATATCAAAGAATCCAATGTTATAACAATAAATGAGGAAAGTACTCAAACCGACATAAAGCTTATCGTATTGAGCAAAAAAGTTTAAATTTAGGTAGGCGTTTATTCAAATTAAAAACATAAATATGAAAAACGAAATACTTAAAAATATAGACAATCCTAAAGAACTAGAAAAATTATACCGATCAGATAAATTGGCATTCAAAAAGGCGTTTAATTTGGCATATACCGATCATACTTCTCACCCCAATTTTCAGTTTTGGGATTTGCGATTAAATTTTAGTGAAGACGGATTAAGTTTTGGAAATCGTAAAGAGTTATGGCTCGTGTTGATCTTAACTATTATCGCTGGGTTGATTGCCAATATTTCCAATATACCAGGTATCCGAGCGGAACTATTTTTTACGCGCAATACTGCATTTATTATCATTCCATTTTTAAGTGCCTACTTTTTAAAAAAACAAGCCCTTACACTGAATCAAATCGTTTTTGTTGCGATTGTATTTTTAGTGTCTGCAGCATATATCAATCTAATTCCAGATCTTCCTCTAAGTAGTTCTATAAAACTTGCGTATATCCATTTGCCCATATTTTTATGGACTGTACTAGGTTACAGTTACTTAGGGAATAGTCATTTGGATAATGATAAGAGAATTAATTTTTTAAAATACAATGGCGACCTAATAATAATGGTAGCCATCATTGTGCTCTCATGCTTTTTATTTACTGCAATAACCTTTGGACTGTTTCAACTAATTGGATATAAAATAGAAGAATTTTATATGAAGCATATTGCCATTTGGGCTATTGCAGGTATTCCTATTTTTGCAACTTACTTAATTGACAACAATCCTAATATCATAAATAAAGTGTCTCCTATTATTGCGAAAATTTTTACGCCTTTGGTATTTATTAACTTAGCCGTTTATTTAATTACGTTAATCTATGCAGGGAAATACCCGTATAATGACAGGACACTTTTATTAATCTACAATGCATTACTGGTTGGCGTATTGGCATTGATATTCTTTTCAGTAGCTGAGTCCGAAACGAGCACTAAGAACAATTATAAAACGATTTTGCTGCTTGGATTGTCTGTATTAACGATTATTGTAAATGTAATTGCACTGTCTGCAATTTGTTTTCGTATTATGGAATTAGGAATAACACCCAATAGAATTGCAGTGTTAGGGGGCAATGTATTCATATTTATACACTTGATTTTCGTATCCTACTCCCTATTAAATGTATTAAGAAACAAAGCGGAAGCGATTGCCATAGAAAATAGCATTGCTAAATATTTGCCAGCGTATGCTATTTGGACTGGAATAGTAGCGTTTATATTCCCTTTGTTATTTGGCTTTAAATAAGCGACTCAAAATTTATTTTTTGGCAAATTTGTGGGAACCATCACAATTAGGCATTCTTTTGGATAAGCCACAGGTGCAGTCATTTAAACCTTTTCCACACAAAATTTTAGTTATTGATTTTTCGATTCTAGCATTACGCGTAGTCGATTGTTTAGCTCCATCAAAAAATAATATATACGCTCTTTGGCGACCAGGAGTAAGTGCAAAAAAAGCTTTTTTCAATAGTACATTCTTTTTAAAAATAGCAGTAAGCTCTTCTGGCAATGGATACACTTCTGTTTTTTTAGTTTCTACTTTAGCACCTGACTTTTCAATATCAATGGCCTGTTTGATATAGGATTTTATAACTGCTTTTTGTTTTACGATCTCTTGTAATTTAGTGAATCGTATTTGTCTAGCGGATTGTACTTGTACAGTTTGCTGAACCAATATACCCTTAGTATCCTTGATTAAGGCTCCTTTAAAAAACAAAAGAGCGCAATATGCTTTGAATCCATGAATCAAAACAATATTTGCGCCCTCCAATGTATAGCAAGGATGTTTCCATTTAATAGATTCTTCCAATTTACACTCCAGCACAATATTTCTGAGCGCATCAAATTCCTTTTGCCAGTTTTTTGCCTTGATAATAAATTGGTCAACCTGTGGATTCATCAGTTCAGTTTAATCAAAAAAAGCTATTTCAATTTCATATTAATTGGATCCCATTGTATGATTTTTTTGTTGAAATAACTTTCATTACAAGCCAATGCAGGAGCTGCTGCTCTAAATCCAAATGCTGCGTCTTCTACAACAGGCTTCCCTGTTCTGATCGAATCAAAGAAATTTGTAAAATGATCTAAATGGTCATCATAACCAACTGGTGCTTTATATACCACATCTTCTTTTGTTTTTCTTTTCTTTTGTTCGGCAGTCCATTTAGCGTTGTAATCTTTAGTCATTTCGTCCTGCATAGTTTTAGAGAAGGTAAATACAGAATCATACCCTCCAAAACCAGGCGCTTCCGGCATATAGCTATGTTTCACTATAATGTCATTTCCTTTTACATCCATAACCCCTTCTGACCCTATTAGTCGAATCACTTCTTGTCCACCAGTACCACTCACAAAATTTACTTGCAAGGTCATTTGGAAAGCAGGATGATCGGCATTTTTTCCATATTGCATTACACCCGACATTACATCCGGCATGTTTCTGCCATCATTCCAATGACTAAATTGACCAGTACTATAAATAGTTTCAGGCCCTTTTGAATTGGTAATAAAGTGCGTGCCACTTAATAAATGAATAAATAAATCGCCTGCTACACCCGTACCTACTTCTTTAAAAGCGCGCCACCAGAAAAATTTCTTAGCATCAAATTCCATCTTGCCCGTCACTTCAATAAACTTACTCCAGTCAGTTGTTTCAGGGCTTGCATCTTTAGGAATGGTATATTCCCAAGCGCCAATGGAACTTTGGCGATCGTAAACTGCATTCACCATATTCAATTTTCCAATCTCACCAGCAGCTAATAATTCTTTTGCTTTTGCGAGTCCAATGCTACTCACTCTTTGTGATCCTACTTGTAAAATCTTGCCTGATTTTTTTGCAGCATCCATTACTGAATAACCTTCAGCAATTTTATATACCATTGGCTTTTCACAATACACATGCTTGCCTTTTGCCAATGCGTCTATAGTGATTTTTGCATGCCAACAATCGGTGGTGGCAATGATCACTGCGTCAATATCAGGACGATCTAAAATGTCTTTATAATTACGTGTTGTAAATAAGTCCTTGCCATAGGTTTCCTTTGCATTTTCTAAGCGGCCAGTATATAAATCACAAATACCTGCCAATTCAACACCCGGCACTTTTAAAGCTGTGCTTAAATCAAAATGTCCTTGCACCCCAAATCCAATCACACCCAATCTTATCATTTCGCCAGCCGATATTTTCTTTTCATACAATAAAATTCTTTCTTCGGCCTTTTGCTTGGACGCTAAAGAACTTAATGGAGAAGCAACGGTAGCAATACTTGTAGCACCAATGAGTTGCAGAAATTTTCTTCTTGAAGAGGCAGATTCGTTTTTCATGGTTTGTGTTTTAAAACTGTTTAAAATATTTCAGTGGATTTTTTAGATGATAATTATTAGGGGTCTAGTCCATTAATTCATAACGTACATAGGCGAACTTTTTTCCGTCAGGGCTCCAGGAAGGAACATTAATGGTACCCTGCCCTCCATAAAATGCTTCAGTTAAACTGGTTAGTTTTTTTGTTTTTAAATCCAACAAGCGCAACATAACTTGACGCCCAAAGGGATGCGTTTGTTTTTGATCTTCCAAATAAGTTATAATGGTAGCTACTTTATTATTTGGTGCTATATGCGCAAACCAATTAGAATGCGCATCAAATGTCATTTGCTCGGGATTTGAACCATCGGCATGCATTCTCCAAATTTGCATTGAGCCCGTGCGATAAGAATTGATATAAATAAATTTACCATCGGGTGTATATTCGGGGCCATCATCCAAACCTTCAGTTGTGGTTAATCTAATTTCTGCTCCACCATTCACATTCATTTTATACGCATCATAGTTGCCGTTTCTATTAGCACAGTACACAATATCCTTGCCATCAGGCGAAACTCCATGCCAATAAGAAGTAGACACAGGCGTAATTTGAACTGGCTCACCGCCCTCTGAACCCACTTTGTAAATAAAGGAAGTATGTTCTTTTATTTCAGGTTTTGCACTAGAAATAAAAAGTGTTTTACCATCAAATGAATAACCATGGTCGTTATTGGCATCTTGTACTTTGCCGGTATTGAGTTCCCCTAGCTTGTCACCCATGGGGCTGATCTTTTCTAAATGTCCTAAACTATTAACAAGTAAATACTTGCCATCGCGTGACCAATTCGGCGCCTCAAAATGACGCATTTCTCTAAGAATTAATTCAGATTTTCCCGAAGCAAGATCATAAATATATAGGGAGCTTATTACTTTTTTACCTTCAGGCACTTGTGCAAAAGCAGATAGTGTAAAAGGGATACAAAAAAATGCTACAAATAGCTTTTTCATAGGCATAGGTTTTACTAAGTAAACAATCGTCTATGAATTTAAGCAATAGTATTAATAATTCCCTTTTTATATTATCGTAAATGAACTACCACTTTTCCGCGCCTAATAACTTCTTCCCTAAATCAGTCAGCACCGCTGTATCATATTTAGTTTGCTCCCAATTTCTTGGATCACCAGGAAAAGCAAAACCTTCTGGTGCGATTCTATTTTTCCAAGAGTTCACTCTCCACTCTTTTAAAGCTTCATTGTCTTCCTCTGCTGGCATCATAGAAATATATTGCGCAACACGCACTTTGTCCTCACTATTATTTGCTCTAATACCATGAGGTTCGGTACTATTAAAAATTAATAAGTCGCCCGCTTCTAATTTTACTTTGGTAGGAGTAAAACCTGTCGTGTCAGGTTTAAATCGATCTCTGTCTTCGGGCTGTGTTAATTTCCAAGTATCATAAGTTCTAAATAATTCAGGAATACATTGGAAACCTCCCATGTTTTCGTCGGTTTGATCGGCTAAAGCCAAAACGCCCTGAACGTTAACTGGCTTAGTTTCTGGGTCATAGTCCCAATGAATAAATGCCTTGTATTCAAATCCAGGTCGAATTGGAAAGTTTAAATTTGCTCGGTCAATCGTTACCCATAATTTTTCTGTTCCCCAAATATCAACAAACGCATCATATACTCTTTGCATTTGACGGTTGTTCCATAAGTGTTGGTTATTGTAACACTCCACCATACCGGTATTAGCCAACTCCTTCATTTTCATTTCGGCACGTGGCGCTGTGTACCAAGTATCTTTATTATTGGGGTCTTTCTCTTCAAATTCCCATAAAAACTTTGCAGTCTCCAAAGCCTGTTCACGTTGAACTGCATTTTTAATAACTATATAACCATTGTGAATCCAAAACATCCAATCTTCTTCGCTTAAAACACGAAGTGGTTTTCCATTGGAACGATCGTTTAATTTTTCAGCGCTACTTTTTGCAGTAGATGGATTCCCAGGAATGTCCTTGTGGGCATTATTAGGCATCATAGTTGGAGCCATCGTTTGTTGTTGCATAAATTTAAAGTTTGTGTGGTTTGATGTATCAAAAATCAATACTTTAAAGATGTTATAAAATAGCTGAATTGACCAATATTTGACCTGTATTGATATTTTAACAAATTATTTATAGTCATTGTGTTATTTTGGTGTTATGAAACTGACTTTAGAGACCATCAAGCCCGATTCGGGGAGCTCTTTTAGAATTTTACTAACCCCCAACCTTAACGATATATTTTTTTGGCATTTTCACCCCGAAATTGAAATTGTGTTTGTAGAAGCCGAAAAAGGGATCCGCCATATTGGGGACCATATTTCCACTTATGAAGAAAGTGACTTAGCCTTAATTGGTTCCTACATCCCGCACTTAAATTTTGACTATGGCGTTAAAACAACCGTCGAAACAGTTGTAGTTCAATTAAGAGAAAGTTTTTTCGACAAAGGCTTGCAACATTTTCCGGAGTTCAATGAAATCATTGCATTATTTGAAAGGGTAAAATCCGGTGTGGCATTTTATGGATCAACTAAACAAATTGCTGGTGAACGGATGAAAAAAATTGCAGCGCTTACAAAATTTGAACAGTTTGTTGAGTTAATTGGTATTTTTCAATTCTTGGCTAAAAGCGAAGAGTATGTAATCTTAAACGCCCGAGCCATTTCTAATCTAATCATATTAAAGCAACAGGACAGGATGCTTCAAATTTATAAACATGTTGAAGAACATTTTAAAGAAAAAATAGATACCCACATAATTGCCAAAAAATCAAACTTATCCGTGCCCGCATTTTGTAGGTATTTTAAAAAGGCAACCAAACTCACCTATACCGATTTTGTAAATCAGTATCGGATCACTTACGCAAAAAAATTATTGTTACAAGGCATGAATATCTCGGAAGCTTGTTTTGAATCTGGCTTCGAAAATCTATCCTATTTTAGTAGGGCCTTTAAAAAGGTTACTGGCATTGGACCTTCTGTTTTCAAGAAAAATAATTTTGAAAAATAAAAAGGCCCCACAATAGCAGGGCCTTTTTAAATATTTCTGGTTAACGACTACTTAAATCCAATACTCGCTAATCCTTTGTGGCTAATTACAATCGCTTCCAATGGAGTTTCATTAAAACAAGCATCTTGCTCAACATAATAGTATTGCATACCTGCTAATTTTTTATTTGCTAAAATGCGTTTAAAATCAATGTGGCCATTGCCTACTGGAGCGAAACGACCTTGATCATCCATATCTTTTACATGCCAAATTTTAAAACGACCTGGGTAGCGCTTAAAGTAAGCTACTGGGTCTTGGCCTGCTTTAGTTACCCAATACAAGTCCATTTGAAAATTAACAACACTTGGATCACAATGCTCTAATAAATAATCCAATACCACATTGCCATCATCGTCTTTTGAAAATTCAAAATCGTGGTTATGGTATAATAATTGTAAACCAGCAGCTTTACATTTTTCTCCAAGCTTATTTAAAATATCAGCTAAATTTTTTGCTCCCCCTTTCATGCCCATTTTCTTATTTACAGCATCATAGCTAAATAAGCCCATAGGAGGCACAGGAATTACAAAATACTTAAAGCCAACCGCTTTTAAGTCAGCAATTTGTTGATCCACATTATCAAAATTCACAGAACCTTGGTGTGCTGAAATGGGTGTTAATTTCATTTCAGTCAACAAAGCTTTAAAATCAGCTGGAGATAAATTATAAAATTTACCGTTGTTGTATCCCGCCGATTCTACGTTTACATATCCCGCTTGTGCCACTTTTTCTAAAGTAGCGCGCGCGTCTTTAGTCATATTATCACGAACCGTATATAAAGCCAAGCCTCCAAATGGTTTAGTAGGATCTTGTACTTTGTCGATTGGTTTGAAAGCTAGTAGTGCAATAGCAAAAAATGCACATCCAGCTAAAATAGGTTGAAGAAATTTGTTGGTTTTCATAGCAAGCAATTGTATTGATTATTTTTAAATAATTTGATTCATCAATTTACAGAATTTGTAACTGAAAACGCCTAATTAAGCCAAATTTTATATGAGTTATTGACTAAAATAGGATTTGCACAAGCGTATTAAGGATTGTACTTGCTAATTATTGGAAAAATACTTTTTGAAGAATAAGATTTGATAATCAATATTTTTACTCCAGTATTCGTTGGAATGACCGCCTGGTCTTTCAATGTAATCGTGATTAATTTTTAGTTTTAAAAGCTTTTCATGCAAAGATCTATTTACCGCTAAGAAAAAATCATCTACTCCGCAATCCACAATAATTGCTAACTGATTATTTTTAAGTTTTTCTACTTGACTAAGTACCGTGTTTTCTTTCCAACGATCTGGATGCTCTTCATAAGTACCTAAATCTTTTTTAATATCCCAATTATTGGGGAAGGGTGTGAAATCAACTCCACCCGAAGTGCTGCCAGCTGCCCCGAAAACATCTAAATGTCTTATGGCTAAAAACATAGCACCATGACCGCCCATGCTAAGGCCAGTTATCGCTCTGTACTTCACTTCCGATTTAGTTGGAAAATGACTGTCAATATATGGCACAAGTTCTTTTGTAATATAGGATTCGTATTGAATCGTACTGTCAATGGGACTATCAAAATACCAACTACCAAAACCGCCGTCAGGACAAACAAATATTATTTTTAAATCATCGGCAGTTTTAGAAAGCTGTGGTGCTATTTTACTCCAGGTTGCATAATTACCACTATATCCATGCAACAAATAAACAACTGGATAATTTTCAGGATTGATACTTGAAGTAGTTGGCTTAATTACTACAAACTTGGTTTGCTTTTTTAAAAAACTGCTTTGCAATTGTAAAGTATCAACAGTGCTTGCAAATACAGAAAAACCAATAATTGCAAATAGAATCGTTAAATAATATCTTAATTTCATACCCAAATATATATAATGGCAAGCATTAACCCCCACATTCATTTTAATGGCAATACCGAAGAAGCATTTGAATTTTACAAATCTGTCTTTGGCGGAACTTATACCAGACTGGTAAGATTTAAAGAACTAAGTACCGTAGGCTTTACTTTCCCCGAAGAGGAGCTGAATAAAATTATGCATATTGCTTTGTCCATTGGAGGCAAAAGTGTTTTAATGGCTAGCGACGTGCCAAATATGTTAGGCACGGTGAACGAAAATGAAAATAGAAGTAAAATAACAGTAAGCGCAGAAAGTAAGGAAGAAGCCGATGCGATATTCAATGGCTTATCTGCTGGCGGCACTGTTGAATTTCCGATTGGCAATAGTCCATGGGGCTCCTACTTTGGTGCATTTAGAGATAAGTATGGTATAGAGTGGATGATTGACTTTACAGAACAGAAGTAAACAATCACTAATAAGTAATACTAAAAAGGGCCCTACTCAAAAGCAGGACCCTTTTTTAATTTTATACCTATTATAGTTATTTAAATTGATCTATATTTAAATGCATAATACCCCAAATGTAACCATCTAGGTCTTCAATGGTTCTAAGATACATAAAACTTTCATGTAATGGAGGCAACGGTTCTTTGGCTCCCGCTTTTAAAGCATTTTCAACTATCTCATTTACTAGTGTGTCAGTTGCTACAGGGAGTGTGTGTGAGCTTGTTAAAGTTTGTCTTGGGTCGGTATGTGTTTTATTAAGATGACGATTCGAAAAAGCTTTAGACTGAATCATTACATAAATCGTATCGGACCAAATCACACATTTCTGTTGCTTGTCGGTAAATAAAGGGTTTAAAGAAAAACCCATTGCAAGGTATAATTGCATTGATTTTTCTACATCATCTACTGGCAGGTTTATAAATAATTGTTTCAAAATAGTGATAATTATAAAATCAAAAATCTTTTTTATGTGCACTTACGACTAACTCTGTATCAATTAGCTCTAAAGACAACACCATATCTTTCACAGTATCTTTGTATTTTTTAAAGTGCGGCGTAGTGATATGTGATTGATAGGCAGAAAGACTTGCATAAACTTCAAAAATTGTAATTGAAGAAGCATCTTTTTTATCGGCAACAGCGGTATAAGACAAAACACCTGGCTCTAACTTAATTGCCGTATTCATCTGTTCTTGTAGGGCCAACTTATAATTATTTAACTGCATTGAATCCACTTTGATTTTAGCAATTCTATACATTTTGCCTGTAGATTGAGCATTTGTATGAAAACAAATCAATGTCAATATTCCTAAAAGGAATGTAGATAGAAAATTACGATTCATATAAAAATCAAATAGTTATACTATAAAAATAGCCCCTTTTAACAATATAAATCAACCATAAATATCAAAGTATAAAATTTCTTCAATAAAGTGCAAAGTGAAACTTTCACTACAAATTATGATGCTAAATAATTGTCTTTTTTACTAAAATATTTTACATGAAGCCTTAATTGACTTTCAACGGATAATTTGGGATGGTTAAATTCACCAATCTTTACCATTCCGATACGCTGCATAACTGCCTCCGATTTCTTGTTAAGAATTGAAGTGAAAGAATGTATTATATCAAGATTGAGTTTTGAAAACCCATATTCTAAACAAGCTTTTGCGGCCTCCGTTGCATACCCATTTCCCCAATAGTTTTTGTTAAATCTCCAGCCTATTTCAACACAAGGTGTAAAATCAGACTCAAACTGAGCAATCATAAAACCAGTATAACCTAAAAATGTATTAGATACTTTTTCTTCAACAACAAACAATCCAAAACCATACTCTAAGAAGTGATTTTGTACTCTTTTGTAAAAAGCTAGCGATTCCTTTTCGGTCATTGTAGAAGGAAAATACTTCATAACCTCCGCATCCTGGTTCATTTTAATTAATGACGCCATATCATTTTCTTCCCAACACCTCAGGTTTAATCTTTTTGTAGATATATTGATGCTCATAAATAAATATACAAAATTGGTATACTAAAACAATTTTTTAAGTTTTTTAAACTAACTTAAATAATAAAATAAGCTATGGAGCATAGAATAAAAAAAGCAGATATTTTTGAGCGACTAAGAAGCGGGGAAACAATTGAACCTTCCGACCCAGAATCGTATAAATTGATTGAAGCATCTTTTGCTACAAAAAAATTGCTCAATCAAATGAATAGCGAAAACGATATATCTGAAATAAGAAAATTACTAAGTCAAATTACTGAAACTAATATAGATATAAGCTCTACAATATTTACTCCTGTTTACATCAACTATGGAAAGAATTTGAAAATTGGAAAAAACGTTTTCATTAATTTCGATTGTGCATTTTTAGATTTAGGCGGAATCACCATTGAAGACGGTGTGCTAATTGCTCCGAAAGTTAGCTTACTTTCAGAAGGGCATCCAATTTCACCAGAAAGCAGACATTCATTAAAAGTAGGCCATATTCATATTAAGAAGAATGCGTGGATTGGAGCAAATGCAACAATTTTACCAGGA
>CANGIZ010000019.1 GCA_947454025.1 Bacteroidota bacterium
ATAACCCAATTTTGAAAAAAGTAACTGTTCACAAAGAAATTAAATAATCATGGCAAAAGCAGCATCTAAAAACTCGAAAGTAAAGGATCTTAAGGCTTCTGCTGAAGCTAAAAACTGGACAAAAGTAATCAAAGCTATCCGTAGCCCTAAAACAGGTGCGTATACTTTTAAAGAAACGATTGTTCACAAAGATAAAGTAACTGAATTCTTAGCAGCTAAGTAATTCTACTCTTTTCTTTTCGACAAGAAATTATTGAAAGCTTTCCAAATATGGGAAGCTTTTTTTATGCACTCCTCATTGGTTTTTATGTAAATTCGCAGTATGAGTTTTTTAGGAAAATTATTCGGTAAAAAAGAGAAAGAAACCTTAGATCAAGGCTTAGAAAAAACAAAACAAGGGTTTTTTGAGCGTATTTCTAAAGTGATTATTGGCAAAACTTCGGTGGATGACGAAGTATTGGATCAATTAGAAGAAGCGCTGATTGGTGCTGACGTGGGCGTGGATACTACGCTTGCCATTATTGAGCAAATACAAGAACGCGTTAAGAAGGATAAATACTTATCTACTTCCGAATTAAATGCAATATTACAAGCTGAGATTTCTAATTTATTGGTAGATGCGCCAGTGGATCAAATTGGATTTGTACCACCGGCCAATAAAAAACCATACGTGATTTTAGTGGTAGGAGTAAATGGAGTAGGTAAAACAACAACCATCGGTAAATTAGCACATCATTATAAAGCTGCAGAAAACGAAGTGATACTAGGCGCTGCCGATACATTTAGAGCTGCTGCAGTGGATCAATTAACTATTTGGAGTGAGCGTGTGGGTGTTACCATTGTGAAGCAAAATATGGGCTCAGATCCAAGTGCTGTAGCTTTTGATACCATCCAATCTGCGATTGCAAAAAAAGCCGATGTGGTATTAATTGATACTGCAGGACGATTGCATAATAAAGCACACTTAATGGATGAGTTGAATAAAATTAAACGTGTGATTCAAAAGCAATTGCCAGATGCTCCTCATGAAGTTTTACTCGTATTAGATGGTTCTACAGGACAGAATGCTTTGGAACAAGCTAAACAATTCATGGCAGTGACCAATGTAAACGCATTAGCTATTACTAAATTAGATGGCACTGCAAAAGGCGGTGTGGTATTAGCCATTGCACATCAGTGTAAAATCCCGGTAAAATATATTGGCGTTGGCGAACAAATTAATGACTTATTATTATTTGATAAGCATGAATTTGTAGATTCTTTATTTAGTCTTAATAAGGCCTAATTGCTGGGAAAGCATCGCATTTAAAATAGAACGCTTATTTAAAAGTGTAGCGAACTCCAATCCCTCCTTGGTTATTAAAATAGGATTGTATGATGCTAAAGGAAGGTTGCCAGTCGATACTAATATTGATGGGGGCATTTTTAACCTTATAATCTAGTCCTAATATTCCATCAAATCCAACAGCGATATTTGAGTTATTGGTGCTACCGTTTGTTTTTTTCCATTCATCGCTCCAAATACCCAAATGGCCTCCATAGCCGTAATACCAACTTAGTTGATCTGCTTCTTCAATAGGCGTATAAAACTCTTTTAATACCGACAAGCTAAATCCATCTAAAGTAAAATAGCCAATGGCTTCGATGGCTTTGCTGTTTTGTTTAAACTGTTTATACGAAAGCGCGCCAGGATACATTTTTACGCCAATAGCCTTTGTATATCCACTTTCATATAAATGTAATTGTCTATTCACCACCGTATCTACTGTATACGCTTGGGCAAAAATAGTTGTTGAAAAAAATGTGCTAAAAAGGGCAACAAATAAAAGCTTCAATTTCATGTTCAATGCTTTGGGGGTATGCAAATTTAAGGGTAAATGCTAAAAATTGACTGTTTAATAAATGCTAAAATTTGGTTAGGTTTGTAGTATGCAAAGTTTCCAAGAATTATCGGCACAATTTAATACCCAGTTTGCAACCCAGCATTTCCCAGCAACGCCTACAACCTTGTACGAGCCTGGGGAATATTTCTTGCAAATTGGCGGTAAAAGAATACGCCCAGTGATGTGTTTATTGGGTAATGAATTGTTTAGCGAAATACATCCCGATGCATTTCAAGTAGCAAGGGCAATTGAGCTTTTTCATAATTTCACCTTGGTACATGATGATATGATGGATGAAGCTAGTTTAAGAAGAGGTATGCCAACCGTACATACCAAATACGATTACAATACCGCATTGTTGGTAGGCGATGTAATGTTAATTAGGGCTTATGAGTTTTTACAAAATATTCAGCCTTCATATCTTCCTAAAATTTTAAAAATTTTCAATCGTACAGCAAGAGAAGTATGTGAAGGCCAACAGTTGGATATGGATTATGCGAAGATGAATGATGTGACCATGGAGCAATATATTCACATGATTACTTTAAAAACCTCAGTACTATTAGCGGCCTGCTTGGAAGTGGGTGCGATTATTGGAGGGGCAGGTGAAAAAAATTGCGAACACTTATATGAGTTTGGCAAGAAAATAGGTATTGCTTTTCAAATTCAAGATGATTATTTAGACGCTTATGGAAACGCTGCTGATTTTGGAAAAGAAGTAGGCGGCGATATTAAGCAGAATAAAAAAACATTTTTGTTATTACATGCTTTATCGGTTGCAAATACCGATCAACGAAAACAATTAGATGCTTTATTGGCAAATAACGATGCCGATAAAGTTGAAAAAGTATTAGCAGTTTTTAATGCTTGTGGTGTGGGTGAATGGGCGGAAAATTTAAAGGCAAAATATATGCAAGAAGCTTTTGAACATTTAGAGGCCATTGCTGTCGTATCGTCTCGTAAACAACCCCTAATTGATTTAGCTAATTATTTAATGAACCGAAATAAATAACCAACTTATAATGAGTCTCTTCAGAAAGAAATCGATAGATAAAATTGTGCAGGATGCGGAAGCGGGGATGACCGATGGACATAGTGCAAGTGGGTTAAAAAAAGAATTAGGCGTTAAGGATTTAACTTTTATGGGTATTGCTGCAGTAGTTGGGGCAGGTATCTTTTCAACGATTGGAACAGCTGCTTATCATGGTGGGCCGGGTATTTCACTTTTATTTGTGATAACTGCCATTACTTGTGGTTTTAGTGCTTTATGTTATGCCGAATTTGCGAGTAGGGTACCTATTGCAGGAAGTGCCTACACATACGCATATGTTACATTTGGAGAATTGATTGCATGGATTATTGGATGGGCTTTGATTTTAGAATATGCCATTGGGAATATTGTAGTAGCCATTAGTTGGAGCGGTTATTTTGTAAATTTATTGGAAGGATTTCATATTCATTTGCCAGGTTGGTTGTCTACTAACTATGAGCAAGCTGAAATTGGGTATGCCGAAGCATTAGCGCATTTAAAAGCGGGAGGTACTACCGAAACCTTTAGTAAGTTAGCGCGTATTGGATATGATGCAATGACCAACGCACCCATGATTGGGAATTGGAGAGTGATATTAAATATTCCGGCTTTAATTATAGTTGTACTTATCACCATGTTGGTATATCGTGGCATTAAAGAAAGTAAGAAGAGTACCAATGCCATGGTAATTTTTAAGATTTGTGTAATCATAGGTGTGATTGTACTTGGTTTCTTTTATGTAGATACTTCCAATTGGGCTCCATTTATGCCCAATGGTTTTAAAGGAGTCTTGGCTGGTGTATCGGCTGTCTTTTATGCCTATATTGGTTTTGATGCCATCTCCACTACTGCCGAAGAATGTAAAAATCCTCAGCGTGATTTGCCAAGAGGGATGATTTATTCTTTAATCATATGTACAGTGTTGTATATTTTGATTGCCTTGGTTTTAACCGGCATGGTTAACTATTCACAATTAAAAGTGGATGATCCATTGGCTTTTGTTTTTGAAAAATTAGGATTGCATAAAATTGGGTATGTAATTTCTGTGAGTGCAGTAGTCGCTACCACAAGTGTATTATTAGTTTTTCAATTGGGTCAACCCAGAATATGGATGAGCATGAGTCGGGATGGGTTATTGCCTAAAAAGTTTTCCAATGTGCATCCTAAATTTGGCACACCTGCATTTGCAACCATCATTACTGGCATTTTCGTGGGAGTTCCTTCCTTGTTTATGTCTATCAGTAGAATGACCGACTTGACTAGTATCGGTACTTTGTTTGCCTTTGTATTGGTTTGTTTTGGCGTTTTAGTTTTACCAAAATTATCGGCTGGTACAAAAAAACAAGCATTCAGATTACCTTATATTAATGGTCAATTTATTATTCCAATTTTAGCTGCACTATTTATTTATTTTGGTCAAGGTCGTATTAAAGCCGCATTTAGTGCCACTGGTGCCGAAAGCTATCAGGAAATTTTATACTTGGTTTTTGTATTTATATTAATCATTGTAGCAGCGTTTAGCTTTATACGCAAATATTCAGTGATTCCAATTATTGGTGCAATGTGTTGTTTGTATTTAATGATTGAAATTCCGCCAGTGAGTTGGTTGTGGTTTTTCATTTGGATGGGAATTGGTTTGGTTTTGTATTCATTTTATGGTCGTAAGCATTCTAAATTGAGCGATCTGTAATTGTTTCTATTTTATTATTTATGAAATATCAGGTAGGAGACGAAATATTAGTATTGCATAGCAATGAGGAAGGACGTATCATTGAAATCATGAACGATAAAATGGTTATGATTGAAGTACGTGGCGTTAAGTTCCCAGCATATATGGATCAGATTGACTTTCCTTATTTTAAAAGATTTACCGAGAAAAAGTTGTTCCCTCAAAAAGCAGCTCCTCAAAAAATTTATGTGGACCAAATTCCCAAGGAGAAAGTAATTAAGAATGACAGCAAAGAGGAGGAAGGAGTATGGCTAAATATCATTCCGAAATTTAGTTTAGACGATTTTAATGACGAAGTGGTAGATAACTTGAAAATTTATATATCGAATCGCAATAGAGTAAGTTATAATTTTATTTACGACCAATCATTTGGGAATGAAAGTAATTTTTCGATTGAATCAACGATTGCTCCTTTTACCGATTTTTATATTCATGATATCTCTTTTGCATCGGTAAATGATAGTCCAAATTTTTCTATTGATTTTTCATTAACCGAACCACATAAAAAAAAGGCCGATCATTTTGAAGCGAATGTAAAAATAAAGCCTAAGCAACTATTCCAAAAAATTGAAATTTTAAAAGAGGATGACAAAGCCACCATTAGCTATCCTTTATTTGAAACATATCCCGATAAGGAAGAAGACAATCATATCACCATTGATATTTTAAGAAACGCAGGGTTTAAAGTATACGACGCATCTAAGATTAAACAAAATATTCAACAAGCACGTTCTGTGATTGACCTACACATTGAAAAGATTATGGATAGGCATAGTCATTTAAGCAACGCGGAGATATTGCATTTTCAATTGGAAGAATTTGAAAAATGGTTTGAATTGGCTTGCCTAAATCATCTGCCTTCAATGATTATAATTCATGGAGTTGGTAAGGGTAAGCTCAAAGCAGAAATACATGATTTATTAAAAGTGAAACCAGGGGTTAAAAGCTATATTAACCAATATTCTGAATTTTACGGCTATGGAGCCACTGAAGTGTTTTTTCAATACTAAGCTGTACCTTTACATTACTACAAACCCGAGCTATCGTGGTAAGCAATTACCAAGGAAAGTCCGGACAGCATAGGGTAACCCACCGGTGAATAGCCGGCGTCCTCGCAAGGGGGCAGAGAAAGTGCCACAGAAAATAACTACCTCGCAAGGGGAAAAGGTGAAAACGTGAGGTAAGAGCTCACGAATAAGACAAGTAATTGTTTTATAGGGTAAACCTTGGGTGCTGTAATGCCACGTATAGGAACGTTTGAGAGCGACTCGCTCGAGTTCCAGGGTAGGCAGCAAGACTTCATCAGCAATGGTGAGGCTAGATAAATGATAGTTTAGAAACAGAATCCGGCTTACGAGGCTTGTAGTACTTTTATTATTGAACTCATTTTAAACACGCATCTTTTAAGGATGCAATACAACTGATCATGACGATAGAACAAATTAAGCGCATGAAGGACCAGTTAACTGTCCTGAGGAGGTTTCTTTGACGTTGACAATCGTATTCAAAAAGTAGATCAGGACAAACAAATGTCCTTGTCCCCTGGTTTTTGGGATGACAATACCCGTGCAACTAGCATCATGAAAGAGATTAAGTTGAATGAATATTGGATTCATTTATTTCAAGATGTAGCAACCAGTGTGGAAGATTTTGCCGTATTATTTGAATTTTGGAAAGCAGGTGATGCTACTGAGCAAGAAACCAAAGAAGCATTTGATAAAGCCGTTTTGTTAATTGAAGATGCCGAATTTAAAAGCACTTTAAATAAACCCGAAGACGAGCTTCCAGCAATTATGCAAATTAATCCAGGTGCAGGCGGTACGGAGAGTCAGGATTGGGCGGAAATGCTGCTTAGAATGTACAGTATGTATGGTGATAAGCAAGGTTGGACAGTTACTTCCTTGGATTATCAGGATGGAGACGGAGCTGGGATTAAATCAGCCACTATTCAGTTTGATGGCCCTTTTGCTTATGGTTTCTTAAAAGCCGAATCAGGAGTTCATAGATTAGTGAGAATTTCTCCATTTGATAGCAATGCACGCAGACATACCAGTTTTGCTTCGGTATACGTTTATCCATTAATTGATGATAGCATTGAAATAAATGTAAGCCCTGCAGATATTGAATGGGAATTTTACCGAAGTGGTGGTAAAGGTGGTCAAAACGTAAATAAAGTAGAGACTGCTGTAAGGTTAAAACATATTCCATCTGGTATTATTGTGGAATGCCAACAATCTAGAACACAAGGGGAAAATAGAGAAATTGCCATGAAGATGTTAAAGAGTAGATTGTATGAGGAAGAGATGCGTAAAAAACAAGAAGCATTAAATGCATCCAATTCAACAAAGAAAAAAATTGAATGGGGAAGTCAAATTCGTTCCTATGTATTCCATCCTTATAAAATGATCAAAGACCACCGTACAGATTATGAAGTAGGAAATGTGGGACCAGTAATGGATGGTGAAATTGATGGATTCATTAAGGCATACTTAATGAGTGAAAAAGCAGATGCTAATTCTTAGGTGATAAAATTTCGTATTTATTTTTTGGCCTTTGATCCTCTAACCATTTAAAGCCTTTTGCTTTTAAGTCGGTTTTAGGTGTTTGACCAATTGGGGTCATTCTGCCTAATAATTGATTGATGAATACAACTCTTGATACTTCACTGTTTTCAAAATTGATTTCAATGATTTGTGCACTTGAGTGGTTCATGCCAATAAAATCTTTCTTGTCATCCAAAGCAAAATATATATTTTCTGCACTTCCTTTAGTTCGCATTTTAGTTAAACTTCCGTCTGTAAACCAAGCATTTAATCGATTGCCTTTTAACTGATTAAAATATTGAGTGGTATCAATTCTATTAATGGCGAATGCGTTTTCAAATACCAGTAATTGTTCTGGGTTTTTATTATTAAGAAACATATAAATCGTATCACCCGTAATTTGATTGCTATTAGACCAAATAATGGGTTTATTCAATAATCGAATAGTGGAATCACTTAATGAATAAAATAAACTATCACATTTAGCTTGTAAAGAATCGGAATATATTTTCACATGATGAAATGCTTCAAAATATTTATTCAAAGTAGTATCCGTAATTTTTCCAACACTATCTCTGGCTTTTGTTAATGGTCGTGTTAGGTCGGAAATCCTTCCTGAATACAAAGTATCAGCAGTAATATATAAAGTGTCCCTTTTTTGTTTTATTAAAAGCGTAGGCAACTCAGTGGCTAACAAAATATCTTTTTTTCGATTGGTTTTAATATTACCCGCCATTAAATCAAAACTCAAACTGTCCTTTGATTTATAAAAAGCATTGCCTCTAAATTCTCCAAGTCCTAAAGAATCATCAATGGCCATTTCGTCTGCTATAAATGTATAAGTGCTATCATCAATGGAGGAACGTTCGTATAAATATCCTTTTCGAGTGCCTGTATTGTAATTGCCATTTGTGGTTCTAATGATTCTAGAACCAGATATGATTTTTGTAGGGCTAATAAAATTGGCCAATTGTGAATAAGTGTTGTACTCTAAAGTGTCTGTTTTTATATAACTCTCTGGGTCTTTCAATTCTACTTTCTTTCTAAAAATCACATCCCTGGTAATACCATAATAATATCCTTCCGTGCTAGTTAATACCGTTTTGTTGCGCACCATTTTACCGCCTTTTTTAAAGTTGCCAATTTTAACTGACACGTCATAATCCAAAGAGTCAGTTGTTAAAACTCCTTTGCCATCTGTTAGTTTTACGTGCTTTCTTAAAAATGCTTTCTTGGTATTGCCAATGTACTTTAAATAATCCGCGTAAGTATGCACACTATCGGCATCATTAATATGAATATGACCGAATCCTTCTAATGTATTTAATGTGCTATTTAAAATTAAACTATCTCCAAACAGAAGTGTTTTACCTTGTTTTATTTTAACATGACCAACAAGGATTAAAAAGTCCATGCTGTCCATTTTTTTAACATTGTAGGTTTCTGCAGATAAGAATTCAATCAACTTCGTATTACTATCAATAGGCGCATTGGTGCCGCCCAAAGGTGTTTGTGCCGACAAAGAATGCCAACTACAGAATAGGGTAATGAGGATATAGCCAAATTGCTTCATTAGTTAACAGTATCTGCGATTGGCTTTACTAAAGGAGTACTTTTGTCTTTCTTTCCAAAAACAGTAATATTCACATATCTTTTTGGGTGCACTTTTACATCGTCTACTAAGGTGTTAATGCTTTTAATGGTGCCTTGTAATTGCTGGTAAATAGCTGGGTCATTTAATAATTTTGCGGCCGTGCCGTCACCAGAATTTAATTTATGTAAGGTAGTTGTGAGTTCGCTTACAGCAGCTTGTAAACCTTGTATGGTTTTGTATAAATCAGCATCCTTAACTTGCTTACTAGCTGTATCTAAATTGCTAATAATATTATTGATCTTTTTATTATTCTCATTTAGGTTTTTAGTGAAGCTGTTTAAATTATCGGCAGTTTGTGCAATGGATCCGTTTTGTTTCTGCAACATACTTTCGATTGATTCCATTGATTTATTCAAGTTGTCAGTTGTAGCACTTAAATTTTTCAAAATGGTTTCAAAGTTAGCTTTGTTTTGTTCATTCAAAACAGTATTCAAATTGGATAATACTTGTTCTAAAGCAGTGATTGTTTTTTTGGTTTGTTCACCTAATGGCGACAATGTATTCATTAAATCACCCAATAAACTTGCTGCAGGAGCAGTCTTGATAGTGTCTTCGGATTTTAAATAATTCTTTGCATCACCTAATACTATACTAATACTATTTGTTCCTAATGGGTTGTCTTGAATAGTTGCAACCGAATTATTTGGAATCTTATAAGGTTCATTTAGTTTAATAGAAACTATGATTTGAGAAAGATCTGCAGATTTATTTTCAATGTCAAAAACGGTACCCACTTGAAATCCATTTACAAAAACCGGATTGGAAACAATCAGTCCTTTTGTGTCGGTATATTTTGCATATATAAAATTGCCCGACTTGAAAAAAGTCTTGCCTCTTAAAAAGTTAAAACCTAAAATAATTAAAGTGATTGCAATGATTGTTAAAGCGCCCACTTTGGTTTCGTTAGATACCTTCATCTTGATTGATTGTTGCTACCACAAATTTACCTAAAATTATTGGCTAATTTGCGTTGGTCTTTTTTTGGTTCTCCAATGAGTTTTTATAGCGAATGAGTGATTTTGTAATCACTTCACATATCTGATCCTGACCTTCGTCGCTATTTAGGTAATCCTCGTCCTCTGGGTTAGATATAAAGCCAGTTTCCACTAACACGGCTGGCATTTGAACTGCTGCCAATACCCAGATTCCTTTTTGTCTTTGTTTGGCTTCGCGGCTTAATCTGCCTGCATTTTTAAATTCCTCTTCAATAGTGAGTGCTAAACTAGCGGCTCTTTGAAAATATTGTTGTGTTAATAAACTCGTCATCATGGCTCTAGTTGGATCAGCTGCATTCAATTCATTAATTTGTCTTTCTGAAACGGAGTCCAACTTTTCCACCACATCATCCACTGCATCATTGGCCATTTCTTTTCGTTGATCCGACTTTGCTACATTGTAAATAAATGTTTCTGTACCCCTTGCAGTGCTTGGTGTGTAGGTAACTTTATATAAGGGCACTTCCACCGTTACTTTACGTTTTTTCCCATTCTTTTTTACATAATGGGTTTTTGTGGTATGTCCAATTACTTCTCTGTTTCGGCTTGGATCGGCCGAATTCGTATGAATACAAATAAATAAGTCTCCTTTGGCAGCGTTGGCTATTTTGGCCTTTTCTACAACCGAATTATAGATATCTGTTGTTCTTGTTAATACCACTTCCACATCAGGTATCGATTCTTTAATATAGTCGGCTAATTTTAAAGAAATAGCCAAGGAAACGGCTGCTTCGGTCGAAAATCGGCCATTGGCACCTGGATCTGTACCACCATGACCGGGGTCAATTACGATACGTTTTAAAGTTTTTGAAGGTGCTTGGGCACTCAGATGATTGGTTGTTGCCAAAAAACAGGCAAATATGCCTAAAGTAATTGCTAAAATCAGTCTATTTTGCTTCATAATCAGTTCCTTAATGCTGTTTTAGTTTATTTTTGCAGCAGTGATACATCTAGGATACAAATTTAACGTAAAATACAAGCCCTGTATTGTAAAAATGGTGATTTTACTATTATTAACAATAGTTTTATCCCCGTCTTTATTAAAAGCACAGTCTGCTAAAGCCCAAAAGGCTAAACTTACTTCCAAAACGCTGGTAGTTAAAGATACCACGACTCATTTAATAGGCAGTGCACATGGAATCGATTCAATCAAATCGGTAAAGCCATTACGTATGTCCAAGGATAGCTTAGACGCTGCTGTGGATTATAACGCCGCAGATTCGGGGGTGATGATCATGAAAACAAAAGAGTTTTTCTTGTATGGTAACGCTAGAACCGTTTACAAGAGTTCGCAACTGGAAGCAGCTAATATTATTTATGATCAACAAAGTCAAAATATTAAGGCATTTGGTGCTAAGGATACTTCGGGTAATCCCATGAGTAATCCTAAATTTAAGGAAGGTCAAATGGTGTCGGTGAATGATTCAATTTCCTTTAACATGAAAAGTGGAAAAGGACTTACAAAAAACACCAATTTTCAGCAAGGCGAAATTTATGTGAATGCCAATACCATGAAAAAAGTGAGTAAAGACGAGGCTTTTGCATGGAAAGCAAAATTTACCACCTGTAATTTAGATGAGCCTCACTTTGCTTTTGTGACCAATAAACTAAAAATTGTAACAGATAAAATTGGTGTGTCTGGCCCTATACATCCTGAATTTGAAGGTGTACCCATTCCGATCGAAATGCCATTTGCCATTTTCCCATTAACAAGAGGACGTCATTCTGGCTTAATGGCGCCTGCTTTTACTTCGAGTGAAGATTTTGGTTTGGGATTAGAAGGGCTTGGTTATTATAAGATATTAAGTGAAAATTTTGACGCTACTGTACGATCTAATATTTATTCTTATGGCGGCTGGAGTACGAACATTAATACAAAATACATTCAACGTTATAAGTACTTGGGTAATTTTAATTTGACGCTTCAAAATACTCGGATATTGAATCGTAACACAGCCATTGCCGATGAATTTACAGGAGGCCAAACCTTTATGTTAAACTGGAGTCATCAAATGGATAACCGCGCTTTGCCTGGAACCAATTTTTCGGCCAATGTGAATTTTGGTAGTTCAAAGTTCAATTCTTACTTATTGAATAACCCGTATCAAAACTACCAAAACCGTTTGAGCTCTTCCATATCCTATGCAAAGTCTTGGAATAATTTATATAACTTATCCATCAACTTAAACCATAGTCAAAACACCAATTTAAGAACGGTAAGTTTGAGCTTGCCTACTATTAACTTTAATGCATTAACTATTTATCCATTTCAAAAAAAGGATCAAATAGGCGGTGGAAAATGGTATGAAAAAATTGGTATTGGATACAATGGATCTTTCCAAAACCAAGTTAGCTTTTATGACTCTGCGATTAATTTAAATAAGTTATTGGATACCATGCAATGGGGCGCCACTCATAGTATTCCCATTTCATTGTCCTTGCCTTCCTTAGGGCCCATTACAGTTACACCTTCTATTGGCTTAGAAGATAAATGGTTTGGACAACAAAATACTTTAAGTTGGAATTCAAAATTAAATAGGGTAGATACCACCATTACAAGAGGCTTTTATAATGCTGCCCATGTTACATTTGGAGTGGGTACTGCAAGCAGAATTTTTGGCACCTATAAAGTGAATAGTGAAAACATTGTTGCTATACGTCACGAAATAAGACCTTCAGTGAGCTTTAATTATACGCCCGACTTAGCCTCGGGTTACCATTACACTGCACAGGTAGATGCTACAGGAAGACGTTATAGAATGTCCAAATATGATGGCATTGGTTTAGGTGGGGGTTACTCCGAAGGCACTTTTGGTGGTCTTGGTTTTGGAGTAGATAACTTATTGGAGATGAAAGTAAGAGACAAAGGAGATACTACCGAAACTTCTTTTAAGAAAGTAAAACTATTAGAAGGCTTTGGATTTACTTCAAATTATAATTTTTTAGCAGATAGTTTTGCTTTAGGTAATTTTAGTTTTTATGCCCGCACTTTATTGTTCAACAAAGTGAACATAAGTTCTAGCGTATCAATGGATCCTTATGCAACGGATAAGCAAGGGTTTCGTGTGAATAAATTAGACATTGATCCTGCTAAATTAAAATTTGGTAATATAACTAATGGTGGTGTTTCCTTCTCAACTTCATTTAAAAGCAAGTCAACTAATGAGGCCGAATCTAAAAAGAAAGAAATTCCTTTGGATCCATTCATGACACCCGATGAGCAACAAAGACAATTGCAATATGTAAAAGCCAACCCTGCCGAATTTACCGACTTTAACATCCCTTGGTCATTAACAGTAGGTTATTCATTTAATTTTAGTCGCATATTAAAGCCAGATTTTTCAGGCTATAAAATTCAAACATATTCTTCTTTAAACTTTAATGGAGATTTTAGTTTAACACCTAAATGGAAAATAGGAGGCACTGGATATATTGATGTTGCAAAGCTTAGTATTCAGCAATTGAGTATGTTTATTACACGTGAAATGCATTGCTGGCAGTTGGCTATAAACGTTACTCCAATTGGATTATACAAATCTTTCAGTATAACGGTAAATCCAAAATCTGGTATTTTAAGAGATTTAAAAATTAACCGAAGCAGAACATTCTCTTCCACTTCATATTAATAGTTATTTGTTGTGGGCTAAATAATAAGCAGCCATAACTTCATATGCTTTTTGCTTTAAAGCTTCACTGGTTTGCCCTTGCGGATAAATGGCCGGCAGAATATGCATTTCAATTTTGCCAGGTGTAAAATACAAAACGGGTTTAGCTGGCAAAATGCGTTTGGTATTTAATAATACTACTGGAATGATGGGCTTTTGTGTATCCACGGCTAATTTGAAAGCGCCGTCGTAAAAAGATTTTAATGGGGCAGTGGTAATATTTCGAGTGCCTTCGGGATAAATAAGCATATCTAAATCATGCGTTAAAACATGTTTCATTTTTTCAAAACTTTCTTGTCGGCTTTTATTGTCTTTTCTGTCTACTAACACAGTGCCAAAAGAATAGATCCAACCGAACAAAGGAATAGATGCGAAGGATTTTTTAGCAATGGTTTTATTAGCTCTAGGAAGGAAAGGGAAGCTAACAGGGATGTCTATTAAACTATTGTGGTTACAAATTACAATTGCATTTTCCATCCCATCAAATACTTCCTTGCCGGTTACTTTAAATGTACATCCGGAAAGTAATAAAAATAAACTCATCCAAATTCTTGAAACCTGTCTGTGCCATCTTGTTTTATATGGCTCTGGCAATAAAAAGCAAACTAAATAAAACCATAAAAAAATAAACATGGTTGAGGCAAAAACTAATAAAGCCCATATGCCTAATATTCTTGCAATAATGTTTTTTAAAATCTTCATAATTTAAGCTTGTTGCTGCACTATGGCATCCAGTCAATGGGTGTTTTATGATGTGCTGTTAAATATAAGTTGGTATCACTAAAATGCTTGCATCCAAAAAATCCATTATGCGCACTTAAGGGTGATGGATGTGCCGCTTTTAAAATTTTATGTTTGGTAGCATCAATTAATACCTGCTTTTGTTGTGCAAAGTTACCCCATAATAAAAATACAACATTGCTTTTTTCATTTGAAATAACTTGAATCACATCATTGGTAAAATCCATCCAACCAATCTTACTATGACTAGCAGGTTCGTTTTCTCTTACTGTCATAACTGCATTTAAAAGTAAAACTCCTTGAGTAGCCCATTTAGTAAGGTTGCCTGTGGTAGGAATGGGCATTCCAATATCCTTGTTTAATTCTTTGTAAATATTAACAAGCGATGGCGGAATTTTAACACCATCTGGTACCGAAAAGCTTAGTCCCATTGCTTGGCCTGGGTTATGATAAGGGTCTTGACCTAAAATTACTACTTTCAGATCATCGAATGGAGTTTGATTGAATGCGTTAAAAATAAAAGCGCCTTTTGGATAAATCGTTCTATTTAATGCTCGCTCAGTTTTTAAATGCGCTGTAATTTGTGAAAAGTAGGGTTTTTCAAATAATGGAGCCAACATTTTTTTCCAGCTTGCTTCAATTTTTACATCCATGATTTTCCAATTTTATAGGCATGTAAAATTAGTCGAAATATATTTAAAGGCTTTTCCATATCAATGATCAATGCTTTGCGTGGAATACTTTTAAAATCAGGTAATACATTTCCTGCGTCTTGGATTTTACTTAATTGATTTATAGCAATAAAGCCGAATGCAGGAATAATAGCTAGTGAAATAGCAAATTGCTTTTTTCTTTTTTGCGAAACAGGTAACTGGTGAATATTATCTCTTAGTATTTGTATTTGATTATTATAGGTATCAATGATAGATTCCATATTATTTGTTGAGTTGGCAAATGTGTGAATGCCTTCCTGAGTGTCTTTATAAGTGTCAAATAAATCGTTGGTCATTTGAATCAGCCCGCCAATACTATACCAACAATCATCTATTTGCTTATAAATAGGATCTTTTAAATAATGTCTACACATTAATAAACTGTATCCTCCTTTTCTTAATGTGATATCTATTATTTTTTCTTTGGAAATAGCTTCATCGAATTGTAAGGCAGAATCTTTTTGTGCTTGGTGAATATTTTCAATCACTTGCCAATATGCGGCTTTATCTGGTACTCGATTTAATAATTCCAAATGTATTGCCACTAAAACGCGCTCATTAAAATTTACGGGACGCGCATTTTCAGGATGATAAAAAAGTTCGTTTAAAGTAGCTTCCTCCATTTTATGAGCATCAATCAACTCGTCATACAAAGCAGTCATTAAAAAATAGAGGATATTGTTTTCCTCTTCCATTTTATTATTAGTTCTTCCAAATAAAGCCGAGAAAGTGTTGGCCACCAAATGCAACTGTATGCTTTGATATTTAGCTACTTTTTCAAATAGGTGTTTTTCAAAAGCGCCATGGTATTGCTGCTCCAATTTTTTTAAGTAGGATTTTCCCCATTTTTCTGTGGGTTTAAGTTGAGTTAATGCCCTTAGGATTAACTGACATATATAACTTAAAAAATACATTGGGTACATATGGCTAAATTAAATCATTTTGTATACATTTCAGTATGAGAAATAGTCAATCAATTTTATTGGGGTTAATTATGGTGATTTTAGCAAGCTCTTGTGCTAAAGAGATCTTAAATACTCAAAATAACAACAGTTCTGGAAGTAATAACAATACCATAGTTTCAAAATACAGTAATGTTCCACCGCCTAATTCAATTTCGGTATTAACTCAACATAATGACAATTCAAGAGCGGGCTGGAATAATAAAGAAGCTATTTTAAATGTTAACAACGTAAATGGCATCAACTTTGGTAAACAATTTGCTTTAACTGTTGACGATCAAGTATATGCACAGCCTTTAGTTTTGAGCAATGTGTCTATTAAAAGTGTAAATCACAATATTGTTTATGTTGCAACGGTGAATAATTCTATTTATGCTTTTGACGCAGAAAATGGTGATGCTATTTGGTATAAAAATTACAACACTACTTTTTATAGGCCTGTTAAAAACACTGATATGACGGGTGCTTGTGGAGGAAGTTATGTAGATTTTAGCGGGAATATGGGCATTGTAGGTACACCGGTTATTGATTCAGCTGCACAATTACTCTATTTTGTAAGTAGAATGACAAGTGGGTCGGGTACATATCTTCAACAATTACATGCTGTTAGTATTGTTGATGGATCGGAGCAAAATGGTTCTCCAATGACCATTATGGCATCTTACAATGGAACCGGTGATGGGAATAGAGCAGGTGTCATAAATTTTGATGCACAAAAACAAAATCAACGTCAAGCACTTACTTTATTAAATGGGATAGTGTATATAAGTTTTTCGTCACACTGTGACTGGGGGCCTTATCATGGTTGGGTTTTAGGATACGATGCAAAATCTTTACAACAAAAAATTGTTTACAACAATACACCCGATGGTTACAATGGTGGTATTTGGGAAAGTGGTATGGGAATGGCAGCTGATGCACAAGGCAATTTATATTGTGTTACAGGCAATGGTTCGGTTGGCGTTGGCACTGACCCAACTAATGTAAGGAACAGAGGAGAGAGTGCATTAAAATTAGCTGTGAATGGAAATAGTTTGTCGGTGAGTAGTTATTTCACACCCTATAATTACCCCTATTTAGAAAACAACGATTTAGATTATGGAGGTTTAGGTGCATTTTTAATTCCTAATTCCAATCTGTTTTTTACAGGATGTAAGGATGGGAATTTTTATATTCTTGACAAAGACAATATGGGTGGATATAATGATGGCATTAATAAAATCCATCAAACAGTAAGTATTAACAATGCAAATGCGAACATGCATTGTCAACCTAGTTATTATAAAGCAGCTGCTGGAGAATATATTTATGTATGGCCCGAAAATGAACCGCTGCATCAAATTCCAATTAGCGGAGGATTGCTAAATTTAACACAGCAAAAAACATATAATTCCAATGGGCCAGTTGGACAAAATGGTGGAGTGATTTCAGTTTCCTCCAATGGTTCAATTGACAGTACTGCTATTGTATGGATTGCACATGCCATTCCTCCTTATGATGCAGAGCATGGGGTACGTCCAGGAATTTTACGTGCATTTTCTGCAACCGATGTAACTAAAGAATTATGGAATAGTAATACAACCGGTACACTTGATGGAGGCGGCAATTATGCAAAATTTTCTTCACCAACTATTGCAAATGGACATGTGTATTTGCCAACATTCTCCAATCAAGTGGTGGTGTATGGGTTGAAGAAGTAGAGCGATTGTTATGATTATTCTCTTTTTTATATAATTAGTTGTAGTTTTTGCAAAGCTTACAAATTGAGAAAATATTCTAAAGTTACTTATCTAGTTTTGAGTAGTAATTCAAAATTGATATATGAACTTTTTACAAATTGGATCCATCTCCATGTTGTTATTTTTTGTTGGTTGTACTAAACAAGTACAACCTTTAACTGATTTACAAAAAGAACAAAATGCGATATCGGAACTAAGTAAAATTGTTGGTAATAATGCAAGAATTTCAATAATTAAGAAAGATACTGCTTCTAAAATTCAATCTAATTCAACCGATACTATATCTAGCCCAGTTAGTATAGAAGAGTTTAAAAAAGATTATAATTTATTTAATTCTAGTTCATTATTCAAAGGAACTGGTATTATAAATGTAGTAAAAGATACTACAGGTTTTGTTACATTTGATGATGGACCAGCTCCAAAAAATTATCAAATAAGATTTTCAAGCATAACAGGTCAAAACCTAATTTTGAATTATACTCTAAACAATAATATGGCTCAAAATCCTAATGTAAATATTGTTGGATTACCTTTCGGTCAAGCAACTCAATCTAATGTTTCTAATTATAATTATAATCCTTTTCTCGGTACTACAAATTTCACTATAACTGTTAAATTTACCGTTAGGTTAACACCCTCTTCACCCAATGGTGGTTATTATGTTTATGTGCAACAAAGTGTAGATTTTGATTTTGTTATATATGGTAGTAGTAGAGGACAAATAGTAGGAATTAATTAATAATTATAAATTTAATTTTATGTTTATAGGAGTTTTTAAAATATTGTTATTTTATTCATTAATTATTATATTGATATTATTGTTTGTAACATTAATAGTTACTTTTATTTATAAATTAGTCACAAAAAATAGCACACTTAAATTTTTCAAATATTTCTTTTATACCGCTATATTTTTTGTCTTACTATCTTTGATTATTTCAGTTTCATTTCCCAAAAAAATAAATGGAATAGTTACGGAAATAAAATAAAACAATTTAAATAAATAATTTATTATGCCAACAATTAATTTAATTGAAATAAACACAGAAAATAATGATTATTCATTACGACTTTCTGACGAAACATTCATTAATGGTATAATTTGTAAAATATTTGAAACTAATAGTAATTATCAAATCACCAATAGAGATGTAACTGATAAAGATTTATTATATTCTGATGAGAACTTGCAACCGTTACAGGTTTTATAACCATTTTGGTTGAGTTGTCTTGATATTTCGTTGTAGTTAAGGTAACCGTGTTTCATTTGGAAGTGGTCTATAAACATCTTAGCCTTATTCCAGTTCTCGTTTTCTAAACGGTTGGATTTGATGGATTGAGCTGACGAGTTTGCTAAAGGAGGGTAGTAAAAAAATATCCCATTGAAGAACATTGGGTTAAAATTGAAAATGGATATATGGATTAGCTCTCTTCGTTCGCTGATCCTTCATTGGAGCTTACCCAAAGCCTTTCAATGAATGTTGATGAAGAAGATTTTCATCAACATTCATTGGCTTTTTTAATTTTCGTCCGCTCAATCAAGCAAGCTTGTTTCGCGTCCTCGCATTAAAAAAGCCTATCACTTTCGTGATAGGCTTTGTGATTCGGATTGGATTCGAACCAATGACCCTCATCTTAGAAGGATGACGCTCTATCCAGCTGAGCTACCGAACCAGGAGCTTCCATTTGGAGCTGCAAAATAAGGATAAAATAAGCTTAATTCAAAGAAAATTAGGGTATAAATCAATCAGTTGCCATTAAATCCCTAATTACCACGCTTGCAACAGTACAGCCAAACATAGCGGGCATATAACTTAAAGTACCTATAAGCGATTTCTTTGGGAAGGCATTTTCGGTTACGATAATCTTGTCTTGATCGGCTTTTTCGGGACTAAATACCACTTTGAGCCCTTTTTTAATACCTAAACTTTGCAATCTTTTACGTACATACCGTGCTAAATTACAAACATAGGTTTTAGAAATATCTGTTACCACAATTTGTGAGGGATCTACTTTGCCACCAGCACCCATCGAACTCACAATGGGCAGTTTCATATCTAAACATTTCTTAATCAAAAACACTTTACAAGAAAGAGTATCGATGCAATCCACTATATAATCCCAAGCCGCAGACTCCAATAAATTGGTAGTGATTTCTTCCTTTATATACATTTCCAAAACTGTCAAATCCAATGCAGGATTAATATCCATCAATCTTGCAGAAAGTACTTGTGCTTTAGGCATGTTCACTGTGGATTGTAATGCCTGTATTTGTCGATTGATATTGCTTGCATCTACTTTATCATTATCAACAATGGTTAATTTGCCTACACCTGCACGCACAATCATTTCAGCACAAATGGCGCCTACGCCGCCAAGGCCAATTACGAGCACGTTTTTGCCCATCAACTGTTCCATTTTTTCATCTCCCAACATTAATTGAGTTCTACTCATCCAATAAGGTATCATATCGTATCTTTAAAACGCAAAAATCTAAAATCTATGCGTATTTCAAAAATTGTGTTCTCATTTATATTACTTGTTTCACAACAAATAGTTGCGCAAACTTCCATCAAAATTTTGACAGAAAAAAAAGGAGTTAGTATTCGTGGACTTTCTGTCCCTTCTAGTAAAGTGATATGGGCTAGTGGGAGTAAGGGTAGTATTGCTAAATCGGTAAATGGAGGAGAAACTTTTGAATGGAGTCAGGTGAAAGGGTACGAAACACGCGATTTTAGGTCAATACATGCATGGAATGAAAAAGAAGCTTTAATTGCAGCTGTTGCAGCCCCTGCCGTTATTTTAAGAACAGTAGATGGGGGTGAAAATTGGCATATCGTAACTGAGATTATTGATTCTAATATGTTTTTAGATGCAATTCATTTTAAAGACACTGCTAATGGTTGGGTTGTGGGTGACCCCATTGACAATACCATTTTCTTATTGCATTCAAAGGATAAAGGGGCTACCTGGCAAGAAGTGAGTATGAATTATTTTAAAGCTACTGTTAATAATGGAGAAGCTTTTTTTGCTTCGAGTGGAACCAATATGGCGCACACCAAAGATGCATTGTTTATGGTAAGTGGAGGTATGTCTAGCCGACTATGGATGAATGGTTATCCAACTGATATTCTTATGATTCAAGGCGCAAAATCAACCGGAGCCAATAGTATTGCTATTTCACCCGATGAAAATAAGATGATCATTGTTGGAGGGGATTTTATGAAAGATACCCTGCGGAAATTAAATATGTTATGCTTAGTTAAAAAAGCAACAAAATTGAAAGGGGACTTGCAATGGCAACAAGCAATAAAATATCAAAATCCAAATGGGTATCGATCATGTGTAGAATTTATAAATAATGACCTTGTTTTGGCTTGCGGAACTTCGGGTGTAGATGTTTCAAAAAATGGAGGTCAAAATTGGACTTTAGTTTCTAATCAGAGTTTCCATGTGGTTCAGCATCAGCCGGGTAAAAAAGCTGCTTTTTTTGCAGGGGCTGGTGGTAGGATAGGATATATTAGTTTTGAATAATGTCTAGTATTTACGAGAAAAGTAATATTCAAAAAATCCCTTTTTGGTTTGTATTTCTTAGCTTACCTTAGATTATCATGAAAAAGTATCAAGCAATCATATCTTTTGACATGGATGAGGAATTTATGACACTGGTTCCTCCACATCGTACCTACATCAATTATTTGCTAAATAAAGGGATAATTGACAGTTATGCGGTGAGTATGGAAACCCAAAATTCATGGATCACCATCAATGCCAATAGCAAGCTGGAAGTGCAAGAAATTCTAGAAAAGTCCCCATTAAGTAAATATTGGAGCTTCGAAATAGTGGAATTATTCGTTTATGATAGCCAATCTACCAGGCTTCCTGCTGTACAATTAAATTAATGTAAAAAAATTTGGGAGTTTACAATTTCCCCCTTATTTTTGCACTCCTCAAAAGGGAAAAGGGAGCATAGCTCAGTTGGTTTAGAGCATCTCGTTTACACCGAGAGGGTCCGCGGTTCGAACCCGTGTGCTCCCACAGAATAAGTTCAGAAAATCCTCATCACAAGATGGGGATTTTTGTTTTTAAGGCCTTTTCTTTTATTTCATTTAAGTTTGCCCTATGCAAGTATTCAACACCCGCAATAAGATCATTATAACATGTAACAAATGGCTAGCACCCGCATTAAGAAGCGAAGTGATTGCATTAGGCTTTGATGTAGATCGTGTTTTTCAAACAGGAGTTGAATTAACTGGTACGGTAAATGATTGTATTCGTTTGAATTTGAATTTGCGTTGTGCGAGTCAGGTGATGTATTCTTTAAAAACATTTATTTGTAATGACCCCGATGAATTGTATAAAAACTTAGTGACCATTCATTGGGAAAAGATGATCAAGCCAGATGGTTATTTTTCAGTGATTAGCAATGTGTTTAATGACACCATTTCTACCAATCTTTTTGCCAATTTACGTGTAAAGGATGCAGTGGTGGATCGTATGCGAGAAGTGACAGGGAAAAGACCTTCTACAGGTTCAGAACTGTCAGGCGCGGTTGTGTATTTGTTTTGGAAAAATGACGAAGCAGAAATATTCTTAGACACTTCAGGGGATTCATTGGCAAGGCATGGTTATCGTAAATTACCCGGCAAAGCACCTATGTTAGAGGCTTTGGCTGCAGCTACCATATTATCTACGAAGTGGAATAAATTTGGTGCTTTTGTAAATCCTATGTGTGGTTCTGGGACTTTGGCAATTGAAGCTGCTTTAATTGCAACTAAAAGAGCACCCGGTTTATTTAGAATAAATTATGCTTTTATGCATTTGATAGGGTATGATAATGCAGTGTATGAAAAAGAAAGAACAATAATAGAAGAGCAAATAAGGCATTTGCCAAACTTAGTTATAATCGCTTCTGATATAAGCAGGGATGCTATTAAAGTTGCCAAAATAAATGCGGCTGTTGCAGGTGTTGAAGATTTAATAGATTTTCAAGTTTGTGATTTTGAAGCAACCAAAATGCCTGATCCTGAGGAAGGTGCCATTGTGATGATCAATCCAGAATATGGCGAAAGATTAGGAGAGGAGTTGGAACTTGAAGCCACTTATGCACGTATTGGCGATTACATGAAAAATAAGTGTAAAGGCATGACTGGGTATATTTTTACAGGCAATTTAGAATTGGCTAAAAAAATTCGATTAAAGCCAGGTAGGCGCATAGAATTTTTAAACGCAAAAATAGATTGCAGGTTATTAGAGTTCGAATTATACGCAGGCACTAAACGGACAGACAAGATGGAAGGCCAACCAACTGTTTAATTAGTAAATATTGTATTGCTGTTTTTCGCTTAATTCAATAATTTTTGCTGGAAATTTTAACATATTACCTTCGCCCGTTAATACCCAGATAATATCTAAGTCGTTATAGTTGTCTGCTATTTTAATTAAAATATCAGAGCCAATGGATCCCTTATTCCTCAATTGTTTTTGAAAATAACCATTTGATAAATGAACGGTTTGTTCAAATTTATGTAGAGTAATAATTTTGTACGTCAAGTACGCTGAGATTCTTTCAATTGCTTTCAAGTTGTTTGTTTTATTATTATAATTAATGAGTAGAAGTGCCACCATTGATGAACCATTTATTTTCAGTAAATATTGCAGATACCATTGTAACTGATGGCCTTTTATCAAAAAAAGGACTCCAGATAATTGGCCGCTCTTTATTACTAGTCACTAATTGATTATCTATCCATATAGTACCATTCTCGATACTTATTGTGATATCTGAAAATGTTGTTCTGTCTCCATAAGGTAATATATAAATTATCTGACCTTCAATGCCATCATTTAAAATATAATTTCGACCACCTATTCCGCTTAGCTTATGAATTGAAATGGATAGATCAATTGTTTCTTGTTGATCTTCGGATTTATTACTTGACAATGTCAATTTAGACAACAATCCTATAGTTGTTAATTTTGTTGAACCTTCCAATGGTGAAGCATTTAAGCTTTCAAGTGTGGGAAGTGTTTGATCTCCAGTGTTAGCACCACTTATACTTGTAATACCTAATTTTGTTTTAATAGTAGTATTTGTTTCATCACCCGTATTTATTCCTGAAGTATTCGATAAAACACCTGATTGAATATCCGTTACGTAATTTTTATTTGTACTTGCTGCGATGTCCGCAGTTGTAGCATCGGCACCTGCTGTGACTAAGCCTTTGGCGTCATAAGTAACTTTAGTTTTAGTAGCACCAGTTATGGCAGTATTTCCTGCAACTGCACCTAAACTAACCAAAGTAGGAAGGACTTGGTCACCAGTGTTGCTGCCGCTTAAAGTAGTAACACCAAGTTTAGTTTTTATAGTTGAAGTAGTTTCATCTCCAGTATTTGAACCACTAAGTGTAGCGATGCCTAATTTTGTTTTAATGGTAACATCGGTTTCATCACCCGTATTTGTTCCTGATAAGTTTGCAACTGCTGTATTTGCTAGCATACTATTAGATATCGTACCACTAGCTATGGAAGTTACATTGCCAACACTGGTTACTACGCCTGTTAAGTTTGCATTAGTTGTAACTGTTGCGGCATTACCAGAAGTGGATTGGTTCCAAGTAGGGATTGTTCCTGATAATAATGAGTACGGAACTGATCCCGCAATTAAGGTGCCAATTGTTGTTATAGATGCAGAACCAGCAACAGGTGAAGCGCCAATACTATTATAAGATATAGTTTTAGCATTTATACCATTAAATGTGTCCCCCGACACATTGCCAGTTCCAGTATTGTCGAATGTTAAATTAGTTGATGTGTATGAAGGGATAACAATGTCTTTACTGCCATCGAATGCAACGCCGTTTATATATCTTGCTGTTTCTAAAGTAGTAGCGCTACTTGCATTACCTGAAAGTGTGCTGACAATTCTTGGTGCAATAAAGGAAGTATTGTCTCCCATTAACTTGAGTCCACCTGCAGATATTTGTAAGTTACCTTCTACATTACTCAATACAGCAGCAGGTATTTGTTTTCCCAATGTATCACTAGCAATAGATAAAGAACCTGATGAAATAAATAAGCCTTTAAAAGGTTTTTCAAGTGTACCCAAAGTAGAAGTTGCACCCAGTGATTCAATATTTCCACCGACAGTGACGTTTTTTGAAGCCACAAAGTTTCCTAATATGCTAATATCAAATGTATCCTTGCCTTCAAGGGAAATGGAACTAACAAAATTTCCTACTTTTTGATAATTCAACAATAAAAATGCAGTATCAAATGAATTTAATTTACTATTAATTCTGCCGTCATTTATTGCAATTTGTTTTGCATTAGCGATTGATAAGTCGGTAGTGGTGATAAGTCGATTGTTCATACTTGTAGTGTCAAAATTGCTAGTAGCTGAATACAATGCAAAAGGGACACTTAACAACTCACTAGTTCCGTTTATTCGATAATCAAAACCGCCATCAGGATCGGTTTCGGTAAATACAAAATAGGGGCCTTTGCTCCAATCGATAGATGAAAATTTACCCATTAATATAGCACCAGTTCCAATTTGTAAACTAATCAATCCATTTAAATTTGTAATTCCTTCCTGTGTCTCTATATACACAGGAGTACCATTGGCATCTCCCTTTATAATGCTAATTCTCATCCCAATATGTTTTAGCGACAACAAGTTATTGGAAGCATCTCTTATCACTGCTTGATAACTTATTTTTTGGGGTACTTGAGCGTTATTAGTATTGTATAATAATTGAAACATTAGTACTAAAACTATATACTTCATATTAATCTATTTTAAAAATTTCATAAGATCGTTCTTCTGTAATTCCTCTATTAATTTTTATTATATATACAGAGGAAGGAAATTGTTTTAATGATACTTGGCTAGTTTCATTTTTGATCTCTCCACTTGCCAATTCAATACCACAAGCATTATAGATACTATATCGGAGATTATTATAATACAGGTTTTGTACTTTGAATTGAACTAAATCTTTGGTAGGGTTGGGATATATAGAAACTTCAACTTTTGACTTTTTTTTACTAGCATTAATAGTTAATCCATTTTGAATTCCCTCGTCAAGTTTAAAATTTATCCCTTTTTGTAAAAAAAACACTTCCCCGATGCTTGAACTAACAGATCCATTAATATTATATATGTCTAATCCAGAACTATTGGATGAATATTGTGCATTTAGATTGTAAGAAAATGTAACTAAATAAAATAAATATATGCTTAGAATAATTTTCATACTGTAAAGTTCAATGGATCTTTACGTATAATTATTATATTTAAATTAAAAAAATTTACATATTTTACATATTGAAATACATTAGATGATTTGGATCAATTATCCGAAAAATTAACATGATCAAAATCATTTTAATTTTAAAACTTATAGCTTATTTTGAATTGAATAAGATTATATTCACTTTGGGTAATTATATAAATTTTAAATCAATAAATATGAGTTTTACAAATGATCATAAAGAGCTCGAAAAGTTAAAACCACAAATGATTGTTCAGATTGTTCAGTATATACCTAATGCTGTAGTTAGTAAGACGATCTTGAAGCGAATAACAGGTAATGTTACATTGTCCTCATTTGATGTTGGAGAAGAATTGCCAGAGAAATTATCTCCTTATGATACATTTGTTCAAATTATTGATGGTCAGGCTGAAATTACTATTGACGATAAATTGTTTACTTTAAAATTAGGTGAAGGTATGATTATCCCTTCTCATGCATTGCATCATTTTCATGCAAATGAGCAATTTAAAATGATTGCAACAGTAATAAAAAGTGGTTATGAAGACTAGGCAATATAATTCGTATTAAAAATTTCATATTGAGAATATATATAAAATATATGGTTAGTTTAAGGTGTAAAAACCTTGTTAAATCAAAATTAGAGAAATTATCAATTCCTTATTATAATGTTGAATTAGGCTACGCCGAACTTACTCATGTTGTTGATGATGCTACTTTACATTCTTTAAATATTGAACTCAAAAAGGAAGGTCTTGAAATTCTAGATAATCATAATGCTATAATAATTGAAAAAATTAAAAATATAATTATAGAATTAGTTCACTATGATGAATCTAATCCTTTGGTAAATCTTTCAGATTATATTACCGATAAATTACAATTAGATTATGTTTATCTGTCTAATTTATTTACAAAAGTTAAAGGTCAAACAATCCAGCAATTTTATATACATCACAAGATCGAAAAAGCAAAAGAGCTAATTTTATATGATGAAAAAAACTTTTCTGAAATTGCAGATATATTACACTATAGTTCTATTGCACATTTTTCAAATCAGTTTAAAAAAATTACTGGTGTTACGCCGTCACTTTTTAAAAAAATGAAATTTGAAAGAGATATGAACATTGAAAATTTATAAATATTAGGAATACAGTAAATAAGGGGCTATCATTTCTCTCCATTCATCTACTCTTAATAATTTACCCAGTTGTTGTAGCCAAGGTTGTAGAGGTAAATCAAATATTTTTTCGGCATCTGGTATGCCTAAAAGCAAAGACAAATGATTTTCGCCAGTTGGGTTTGCATTCGTAGGGTAAGGCATCCATTTAAAATCATTAGGATGTGCGTCCTTTACTAATTTTAAAAGTAATAAACCATTAAGTACGGCATCATAATGATAAGGGTCAATCACTTTAATGCGGATGCCCTTCGTTTCAACAACATCTCCATTTATTATTAATGGTAATTTTAAATTTTCTATTTTAAAATCTTCACTTAAAATATGCTGACAAATCATTGAAATTGCTGGTATATTCAACCAATCAGCACCAATCCATTCAAAAGAGAAAGGAGTCCCCCTACCAACCGACACGTTGGTTGCTTCAAAAAAACAAAGCCCTGGGTATAAAACAGCAGCTTCCATATTTTGTAATGCAGGAGATGGATTTACCCATGCTTTATTCCAATCATAAAACTGTGCTTCTCTTTTTATTCCACTGCATTCAATTACTGATAATTGTGCGTTCCAGTTTAGGGTAACATTAAAATATCGAGCTAATTCGCCAAGCGTACATTGGTGTTTTATAGGAATATTGAATCGACCAATAAAACTCGAAATGGTTTCATCTAACATAGGGCCTTCAGCTAAAGATAAACTGCCACCAAGTGGATTAGGTCGATCTAAAATAAAAACATGTTTATTGAATTTTGAAGCAGCTTCTATCCAATAAGTCATTGACCATAAATAAGTATAAAATCGGGTACCTGCATCAGGAATATCGAATAATAAAATATCAATATCGATTAGATCCGACTCGGTAGGCATAAATTTTTCACCATACAAACTTATGATTGACAAACCTGTAATAGGATCTTTTGCATTTTCAATTTTTGCACCATCAGCGCCTTCTGCTGTTATTCCATGTTCAGGTGAAAAAAGTTTTACCAAATGAAATCCTTGTTCCTGTAACGCTAATCGACTGGATTTTCCAGTACTTGTTTTTGCGGCATCATTGGTTAATAAGCCTATGCGTTTTACTTTCCAATCAGGTTGTTGTTGTAATATCCGATCAATTCCAAACAGTAAAGGCATAAATGTATTTGTAATAAATTATGCTTGTGATTTAAAACCAGTATCGATTTTTAAAGTTTCAAGCACATTAAAAATGATTGGGCAACGATCATAATGCATATAAGTCGTAAACAATCTTTTATTAAAGTCGGGAACATGAAATGCAGGAAATTCTTTACAACCCGCAAAGCGATGTGAGTATACACTGCAACTATTTCCTACTAAGAAATGGCAGGGAATCGCATTCACCACCATTCGGCCGGATTCACCTTTGTCGAGGTATTTTTCGTCAAATTCGGCTCTAGTCTGTCCTAAATGTGCGGATAAGTTGTTGGCCTCTTCCTCATCTATATTTACCATAAGGCTCTTGCAACAATTGCCGCAATCGGTACATTCAATTTTAGGTGAAATGGTCTCAGATAGCTCAAAAACGGCATTATCTAGGCTTATACTGTCCAAATTCCTTAAAAATTCTTGGAATTTGAGGTTTTCAGCTTCAAGTTCAATAGCCTTGTTTTTGATATATTCAAGGTCAACAATAGGATATGGTGCTTCGTTTTTGATGGGATAAAGATAATGCATAAATCCTTTTATCCACATTTGCCCATTTTTGAAGCTTTTTGGATTGCAAAAGTGAGTTCGAGCATTAGATTTGCAGCTAGACGAGGGCAATTTATGCCCATAAAGTATTGATAATTATGGCAGAAGCAAAGGTAGGGTCAGAATATAACGAAGACTCCATTAGGTCACTCGATTGGAAAGAACATATCCGATTACGTCCTGGTATGTACATTGGTAAATTAGGAGATGGGTCTGCTCCTGATGATGGTATATACGTATTAATAAAAGAAGTTATTGATAACTGTATCGATGAACATACAATGGGGTATGGTAAGCAAGTTGAAATCTCAATTCAAGATAAAACTGTTACGATACGAGATTATGGTCGTGGTATTCCTTTGGGTAAAATTGTAGACGTAGTTAGTAAGATTAATACGGGTGCGAAATACGATAGTAAGGCCTTCCAAAAATCAGTGGGTTTGAATGGTGTGGGTACCAAGGCAGTGAATGCATTAAGTGAGGATTTTACAGTAACCGCTTTTAGAGAAGGGAAATGCAGATCGGCTAGTTTTCAAAAAGGCCAATTGATTAATGAAACTAAGGAAACCAAAACAACCGAACAAAATGGAACCTTGGTAAGCTTTACGCCTGATGCCACAGTTTTTAAAAACTATCATTTCATTTACGAATATATTGAGAGCCAACTTTGGAACTATTGTTATTTGAATGCAGGTTTAGTGATTCACTTTAACGATAAAAAGTTTGTAAGTAAGAATGGTTTATTGGATTTGTTGGAACGTAAAACCAACCCCGATGAATTAAGATATCCTATTATGCATTTAAAAGGAGAAGATATCGAAGTAGCCATTTCGCACAACAATGATTATGGTGAAGATATTTTTTCGTTTGTGAATGGTCAGTATACTACACAAGGTGGTACCCACCAACAAGCATTTAGAGAAGCTTATGTAAAAGTGATAAGAGATTTTTATAAAAAAGATTATGAAGCCTCTGATATAAGAACCAGTATTGTGGCTGCCGTTTCGGTGCGTGTACAAGAACCCGTTTTTGAAAGTCAAACCAAAACAAAATTAGGTTCTCAGAATGTTGCTGATGGTGGGCCTAGTATGAAGAATTTTGTCACTGAATTCTTATCAAAAGAATTAGATAATTTTTTACATCGGAATGCAAATGTGGCAGATGCACTTAAAAAACGAATTGAACAAAACGAACGTGAACGTAAAGAATTGGCAGGTATCAAAAAACTAGCCAACGAACGTGCTAAAAAAGCCAATCTGCACAATAAAAAATTAAGAGATTGTCGTGTGCATTTAAACGACGACTTGCCGGCAAAGAATAAAGAAATGTTTATTGCTACACAGCAAGCAAGTACTTTATTTATTACCGAGGGAGACTCTGCAAGCGGAAGCATTACAAAATCACGTAATGTAGATACGCAAGCCGTATTTAGCTTACGAGGTAAACCATTAAACGCTTTTGGGTTAACTAAAAAAGTGGTTTATGAAAATGAAGAGTTTAACTTATTGCAACATGCATTAAATATTGAAGATGGCCTAGACGGATTACGCTATAATAACATCGTAATCGCAACCGATGCCGATGTGGATGGAATGCATATTCGATTATTAATGCTCACTTTCTTTTTACAATTTTTCCCGGATTTAGTTAAAAGAGGGCATGTGTTTGTTTTAGAAACGCCGTTGTTCCGTGTTCGAAATAAACAAAAAACGATTTATTGTTACGACGAAAATGAAAAACAAAAAGCAATAAATGAGTTAGGTAGCAAACCTGAGATTACTCGATTCAAAGGATTGGGTGAAATTAGTCCTGAAGAGTTTGGAAAGTTTATAAATGCAGATATTAAATTAGCACCCGTTATTTTAGAACAAGGCGATCATATTCAACATTTGTTGGAATACTATATGGGTAAAAACTCACAAGAACGACAAGATTTTATTATCAATAATTTAAAAGTAGAACTAGATAAAGCGCATGATACACTTAGTGTTTAACACAGCAGATATTGCTGCCTTAGAAGCTGCCATTGAATTGGACGAAACCATTGCAGGGAAAGTTGTTGAAATAAAAGACGACTACGCTGTTGGCCCATTGTTAGATATTTATGAAACTGAGGGATATCAGGTACGTCGTGATTGGTGGAAAAATGTATTGGAGTTTTCTCCTTATGCAGAACAATTGGATATTGTAGATGATAAGTTAACAGTACATCAATTAATAAATGCCTTAAATCATGACGAGAACGAAGTGATTTGGATTTGGATGGGACAAAATGCACACGATGTGTCGGGTTATTATTGGTTTATGAGTCAAGTAAAAGAATACCAAGGTCGTATACAAGTATTATATTTAAATAATCTTCCTTTTTTAAATGAAAAAGGACAATTGTTTTATCCAACTTATTTAAGCCAAATACAACCAAAAGAGTTTTTGAAAGCCAAGAAATTAGCAAGACCCATAACGTTGAGTGAATTTGAATTAGATCCGGACGAGTGGAAAAAATTATGTCAAGAAAATGAAGGTGTTCGATTTTTAGAAGGAGGAAAAAAATTAGTGAGTTTGCATATTGGATGTTATGATAAAGAAATTCTATCCTTATTAACTAAAAATGCACAAAAACTACCAAGTGCCTTATCCAATATCATGGCTAAATTAAAAGTGAAATTGGGGGATGCTTTTATTGTATATCGTTTAAAAGCAATGGCAGAAGAAGGCAAAATAGTATTGGTTGGTGATTGGGCTAAAGGATGGAAAGACATGGTCGTGCAAATGCCAGGTGGATCTGCAATTGTTGCAGATGCCGAACAAGCTTAATCAAAACTAAATGAGTCTATTAAATAGTATTAAAAATTATTAAACATGAGTGTTTCCATAAACCCTATCGATTTAAAAGCGGCAGATGCGCGTGGAGCACTACATTATTTTAATACCAATAGAACAGGTGAATTTTTATTGGTGTATCGAAATGCAGGATCAGTAAGTGGTCAACATTATCATAAAGGGATTTCGGCTGGAAAAAATCCCGAAGACATGCTTTTAGTGCAAGGTTCAGCATCTTTGCATTGGAAAGATTTAACAACAAATGTAGAGGAAACAATAACCTTAGTTGCTCCAACAAGAGTATTCATCCAAGCCAATGTTTGGCATGAACTAACAGCTATCACGGATATTGTTTTTATAGAATTAAACAGTTTAGCAGACGGGAGTGAAGATACTTTTCGGCTCTAATAATTAGACATATGGCAAAAGAGAAAAATTTAAGCAGGGTAACAGAAAATGAATCAGGCGTTCAAGGGCAGTATAAAAACTGGTTCTTGGATTATGCATCTTATGTTATTTTGGAGAGAGCAGTTCCTGCAATCGAAGACGGACTAAAACCAGTACAACGAAGAATCTTACACGCCATGAAGGAAATGGACGATGGAAGATTTAACAAAGTAGCGAATATCATTGGACAAAGTATGCAGTATCATCCACATGGTGATGCAAGTATTGGGGATGCGCTAGTAAACATTGGTCAAAAAAATCTTCTTGTAGAAACCCAAGGTAACTGGGGTGATGTTCGAACTGGAGATTCTGCAGCGGCATCAAGATATATTGAGGCTCGTTTGAGCAAGTTTGCTTTGGAAGTAGCATTTAATGCAAAAACTACCGAGTGGGCTTTAAGTTATGATGGTCGTAAAAACGAACCTGTAACATTGCCAATGAAGTTTCCTTTATTGCTAGCACAGGGTGCGGATGGTATTGCAGTAGGATTGTCCACTAAAATTTTGCCACATAATTTTAACGAATTATTGGAAGCGAGCATCAAACATTTAAGAGGTCGTAAGTTTGAATTATTGCCAGATTTTCAAACTGGAGGCATGATTGATGCGTCTAATTATAATGATGGTAAACGAGGAGGTAAAGTAAGGGTGCGTGCGCATATTGAGGAGTTAGACAAAAAGACTTTGTTAATTAAAGACGTTCCATATAGTGTAACTACAACTCAATTAATGGAGAGTATTACCAAGGCCAATGACCAAGGTAAGATCAAAATTAAAAAAGTTACCGACGTAACGGCTGCAGATGTTGAAATTCAAATAGATTTGGCAACAGGCATTTCTCCCGATATTACAATAGATGCTTTGTATGCTTTTACGGATTGTGAAATTAGCTTGTCGCCAAATGCTTGTGTGATTGTAGAGAATAGGCCACAGTTTTTAGGTGCAAGTGACTTATTAAAATATTCTGTTGATCATACGAAGAGTTTATTAAAAGCAGAATTAGAAATTCAATTAAAAGAGTTAGAGGATAAATGGCATTTCACGAGCTTGGAAAAAATCTTCTTCGAAGAAAAAATCTATCAGGAATTAGAGAAAAAGCATTTGAATTGGGAAAAGGTTATTGATGCAATTGATAAAGCTTTTGAACCATTTAAGAAGAAATTTAAAAAGCCAATTGAACGTGCCGATTTATTAAAGTTAACGGACAAGCCAGTTAGACGTATCTATAAATTAGATATCGAAGACCTGATTCAACAAATTAAAGGAATTGAAGCAGACATTAAGGAAACCAAACATCATTTGGAAAACTTAGTAGACTATGCGGTGAGTTATTATGAAGGCCTGCAAAAAAAGTATGGTAAAGGGAAGGAACGTAAAACGGAGATTAAAGAATTCGATACGATCCAAGTTAAACAAGTAGCTATTGCCAATACGAAATTGTATATTAATAAAGCCGAAGGTTTTATTGGCACTAGTTTAAAGAAAGACGAGTTCTTATGTGATTGTACTGACTATGATGATATCATTGCTTTTACCAAGTCGGGTACTATGAAAGTAGTGAAAGTGTCAGACAAGGTATTCATTGGAAAAGATATTATCCATGCGGCTGTTTTCCAAAAAAATGACGAACGTACAACTTATAATATGGTGTATGTGGATGGGGCTAGTGGAATAAGTTATGCTAAGCGATTTAATGTAACTGGAGTAACGCGTGATAAAGAATATCCTTTGGCAAAGAGTGCAGAAAAGTCAAAAGTACATTATATGTCGGTGAATGCAAATGGAGAAGCGGAGTCGGTTAAAATTATTTTAAGTCCAAATTGTACGGCACGTATAAAAGAATTTGATTTCTATTTTGAAACCTTAGAAGTGAAAGGACGAAGCAGTGTTGGGAATCAGGTTACAAAGTATCCAATTAAAACTGTACGCTTAAAAGAAGCAGGCAAGAGTACATTGGTGGGTCGTAAACTTTGGTTTGATGACAAATTTGGTCGTTTAAATAGTGAAGAAAAAGGAATTTATTTAGGCACTTTTGAGGACGAAAAATTATTAGTGTTTACTAAGGATGGTTATTATGAAGTAACTGATACGGAACAATCTCAAAGATTCGATCCCGAAAAAGTATTGAGTATTGAAAAGTTCAATCCCGAAAAAATTGTAACCGCGGTTTATTTAGACAAGGATAAATTACAATTTAATATTAAGCGCTTTAAAATTGAAACTACCACTTTGAGATCTCCTTTTATTTGTATTAAAGAAGGTGCTGGCAATTACTTAGCTGCGGTCACAACAGCTATTGAACCCATCTTGGTTGTAAATACCGGGAAAGGAGCTCAAGTAAGAAAATCTAAATTTAAAGTAAGTAAAATTGTAGACATCATGGGTTGGAAAGCGGTAGGTACTAAATTGACCGATTTTAACAAAACCATCGAAATGGAATGGGAAACCAAGGTAGTCATCAAAGATCCTAACGACGAACAGCCAGAATTGTTCTAATTTTATAAAAGGTGCTTGAAACCAAAAAATGATATTATGTCAACTATTAATGTAGGTCAATTTAATCTGATGCGTGTAGACCGAAAGGTAGACTTTGGTTTTTATATGGACGATGGCGGAGAAGGTATTTTATTGCCGAAGCGTTTTGTGCCTTCGGGCTTACA
>CANGIZ010000020.1 GCA_947454025.1 Bacteroidota bacterium
ATTTGAAGGACTCCATTAATGAATTTTCCGATTATATTTGCCGCGAAATACTGGCATTGGAAATTGACTGGGTTCCGGCTTTAGAAGACGGAGTGGATGTCGAAATAAATGACCAAAAATTAAGGATTTCAGTTTTACAAAAAGGATAAATATGGCTACAAAAAAACCAGCGCCTAAAAAAGCAGCAGCAAAAGCTCCAGCAAAAAAAGCGACAGCGCCTGCTAAAAAGGCGGCTCCAGTTAAAGCTCCTATTAAAAAGGCAGCGCCTGCAAAAGCTCCAGTTAAGAAGGCAGCACCAGCAAAAGCTCCTATTAAAAAGGCAGCGCCTGCAAAAGCTCCAGTTAAGAAGGCAGCACCAGCAAAAGCTCCAGTAAAAAAGGCAGCCCCTGCTAAAGCTCCGGTTAAGAAGGCAGCACCAGCAAAGGCTCCAGTAAAAAAGGCAGCGCCTGCAAAAGCTCCTGTAAAAAAAGCGGCAGCACCAGCAAAACCTGCAGCAAAAGCACCAACAAAACCTGTTGCAGCTCCTGCTAAAAAAGCAGTGCCAGCAAAAGCGCCTGTAAAGCCAGCAGCTCCTGTAAAACCAGTTGCGCCAGTAAAGCCAGTTGAAAAATATGTTCCACCAGCTAAGCCGGTTCCAAAAATTCCTACGCCTCCTGTAAAGCCAGTGCGCAAAGCAGCTGAGCCAATTAAGGATATTAAGGTACCAAAGATCAATGCTAAAAGCAGTGTTCCATATCAACCAGGTTATGTGCCAATGGAAAAGAGAAAAGAAGTAGAAAGATCAACTGAAACATTGGTTAAATATTCTGATGCTGAATTAGCTGAATTTAAAGAATTGATTACACGTAAGTTAGACGCAGCTAAAAAAGAGCTTGTTTACTTACAAGGGTTAATTACACGCAAGGATGAATTAGGCGGTGATAATGACGATGCAAGATATATGACCATGGAAGATGGTAGTGTGAGTATGGAAAGAGAGCAATTGGGTCAAATGGCAAGTCGTCAAATTACATTTATCGACCATTTAGAGAAAGCATTAATGCGCATTGAAAATAAAACTTATGGTATTTGTAGAGTAACAGGCTTGTTAATTAGCAAGGATCGTTTACGCGCTGTACCTCACGCAACATTAAGCTTAGAAGCGAAATTGGGTTATGTAAAAAATAGCACCAATGCAGCTGAATAGGTATTAAAAGAAATAACAAAAAAGCCCTGGTTATTAATCAGGGCTTTTTTTATGTTCCAGCTTTTTAAATAAAGGATTACTTAACCTCCTGCATCTCTATCAACTTGCGGTAATAACCGTTCTGAGCAAGTAATTCATCGTGGTTGCCACGCTCTACAATATCACCTTTTTGCAATACGATAATTTCGTCTGCATGACGAATAGTGGAAAGGCGGTGTGCGATCACAATTGAAGTTCTGTTTTGCATCATATTATTAATAGCGTCTTGCACTAGCTTTTCACTTTCGGTATCTAGTGCCGATGTGGCTTCATCTAAAATTAGAATCGGCGGATTTTTAAGCACGGCTCTCGCTATGGTTAAGCGTTGACGTTCACCACCACTTAACTTACTTCCACGGTCTCCAATGATGGTGTTAAATCCATCTTCTTTTTTAACAATAAAATCGTAGGCGTTGGCAATTTTTGCTGCTTCCATAATTTCTGCATCAGTAGCTTCGGGTTTTCCTAATGCAATATTTGCAGCAATGGTATCATTAAATAAAATAGGCTCTTGTGTTACTACACTAATTTGTTGACGAAGACTATTTAAGCTATAGTCTTTAATATTTTTTCCGTCAATATATAAAGTACCTGCACTTACATCGTGAAAACGAGGTACCAAATCGGCCAAGGTACTTTTACCTGCACCCGATGAACCTACCAATGCAACTGTTTTTCCTTTTTGAATGGTTAAATTAATATTGTTTAAAATACTTGTATCCTGATAGGAGAATTGTACATTTTCAAACTGAATGGCATTATTGAATCCTGTTAATTCAATTGGGTGCATAGGTTCTTCCACAACGATAGGTGCTTCCAATACTTCGTTTAAACGATCTAAGGTAGCAGTGCCTCGATTCACATTGTAAGCCGCTTGTGACAAGGCTTTTGCGGGGTTAATGATTTGTGAGAATAAAGCAACATAGGTAATAAAAGTGCTACCTGATAAAATTTCTCCGCTAATTACCAACTTGCCGCCAAACCATAAAACACAACATAAAATCATCACACCTAAAGATTCAGAAACTGGAGAAGCTAAATCGCGGCGGTACAATATTTTGTTTTTGATCTGAAAAATATCGTCTACTAAACCAAAAAAGTTTTTCTTTACTCTATTTTCTGCAGTGAAAGCTTTGATAATTCTAAGGCCAGTAAGGGTTTCTTCCATCTGACTCATAATCTCACCCCATTTTACTTGCGCTTTATTGGTTTGCTTTTTTAAACTTCTACCAATCCTGCCTACTACCAATCCTGCTAAGGGCAATAATACAAAAACAAATAAAGTCAGCTTCACGCTTATAATAAATAACACCACAAGAATTCCAATAATATTTAAGGGTTCTTTAATCATGCCCTCTAATGCACCAATAATAGAATTTTCTAATTCAGCAATATCATTCGAGGATCTACTTAAAATATCGCCTTTACGTTGTTCAGTGAAATAGCCAATGGGTAATTGTAAAATCTTATTGTATAAAAGCTTGGAGTATTTTCTGGTAACTGCATTGCGAATTGGAGCCAAAAAATAAAACGATAAATACAAGAATAAGTTCTTTAGTAAAACAGCAGTGATGATACCAAAGCAAATCCAACCCAATGCATACACTTTGCCATACTTCGCAATATTGGTTTGTAAAAAACCATACACAATATCTTTAATGCCACTTGAGGTGCCCGCTGTAGCCACTTGCGCCGTACTGGTAAGATTGCTGCTGCCAAATATAAGGTCCATGAATGGCATAAGCATACTCAAGGAGAACAAGCTAAATATAATAGAAAGGGTAATAAACAAGCTATACAGGCCCATATAAGCCTTGTATTCCTTGATATAACTAATGATTCGAATAAATTTTCTCATATGTAAACTATTCCACGGAATAATCAGCAAAGTAACTAATTTTACAGCGAATCAACGATTTTGATTATTATGGAAGAAGGTAAAAGACAGAAACAAGTAGCAGGGGCCATTCAGACCACAATGAATGACATCTTTTTAAAACTAGGTCTTACGATTATAGATGGCGGTATGGTGTCCATATCCTCGGTGAAAGTGACCCCCGATTTATTGGAGGCGAGAATCTATTTAAGCTTATTTCAGGTGAACGATCAGGCAGCCTGCTTTAAAAAAATTAAGGCACAGGAATGGGAAATTAAAAAAAGATTGGGTGCCGAAATGAAGCATCAATTAAGGCGTATACCCGTGTTGCATTTTTATTTAGACGACACATTGGATTATGTGTTTAAAATGGAAGAGATCCTAAAAAATTTATAAGTGCATTTTTTATTTGCGTGGCGTTATTTTAGAGGCAAGTACGCTTTTCAGGCAATTCAAATTATTGCTTGGGTAAGTGTTTTTGCCATTGCAATAGGCACAGCGGCGCTCATCACTATTTTGAGTGTTTCCAATGGGTTCACTTCGGTGGTAAAAGGGTTGTATGCTGACTTTTACGCCGACGTTCGCATTACACCAAAGCAAGGAAAGTTCTTTTCAATACCAGCAACTCAATATGAAAAAATAAAAGAGGTTGATGGCGTGAAAGCCATTAGCAAAGTTGTTGAAAATCGTGCGTTGTTAGTAAAGGACGGATTACAAACAGTGGCATTGGTAAAAGGAGTAGGCACTTCCTACGGAAATATCAATCAGATAAGAAAATATTTAAAAAGAGGAGAGTGTGCAATTGGAGACTCGGCAACTCCAATGTTTATAATGGGCATTGGCATTGAACAAAAACTAGGCCTTATGCAACGGTTGCTGGGAGATACCGTGCAAGTGTATGCTGTGAATAGATCTGGCAAAGCCATCACACAGTTGGGGCAATTGAATACATTGAATGTGCAAGAGTCGGGTGCTTTTTCGGTACAGCAGGAATTTGATGATCAATATGTTTTTACCAATACCGAGTTTGCCCAATATCTATTTGATTTACAACCCAACGAAGTATCGGCTATTGAAATGGCCATTGATACTAAAAAGGAAGACCAAATTATGTCGACCCTTACACAAATTATGGGGCCGGGTTTTGACGTAAGAAATAAGTATCAACAAAACATTGACTTATATAGAATTATGCAAGTAGAAAAATGGATCATTTTTTGCATACTTGCACTAATCATGATGGTCGCTTCTTTTAATTTAGTGGGTGCATTAACCATGTTGGTTTTAGAAAAACAAAAAGACATTCATGTGTTAAATGCAATGGGTGCAACGCAATGGGATATTCAAAAAATATTTTTACTCTTATCGGGTGTAATGGCCATGCTAGGTGCCATTATTGGAGGAGCATTAGCAAGCATATTTTGCTGGCTTCAATACAAATATCATTTTATAAAACTAGGAGGCAGTTCCTTTGTAATTGATTATTATCCAATTCAACCCATGGCAGTGGATTATATCGCCATCATGTTATTAGTAATTGTAATTGCTTTATTAGCAGGATGGATTCCATCGCGAAAAGCTGCAGCAAAAATTTACGAGCGAATTGTTTGATCCCAATAAGAATATTACAGAAATATGACGTTCAAAATTTTTGCAAAAAAAATTTATGAACGATGGGTATAATTGAAAAAAATCAAAAAGAGTTTAAATAAAAAAAGGGCTATTTTATTTAGCCCTTTTTTTATTAATAGTCTCCTAAGGTTTCTTCTAATTGTCCTAATGCTTTTGCTAATTGTTCATCATTTGGAGCAATGCCATGCCATTCGTGACCCGTTTCCATAAAGTCAACGCCTTTACCCATGGTGGTTTTCATTAAAATTACAATTGGCTTGCCTTGTCCTGTTAATGATTTTGCTTTTTCTAAAGTTGCAACTATTTCGTCCATATTGTGACCATCCATGTGCAATACTGTCCAATGGAAGGCTTTAAATTTATCTTCTAAATTATCTAAGTTCAACACTTTGCTTAATGGTCCGTCAATTTGTTGTCCGTTCACATCAATCGTAGCAATATAGTTGTCTACTTTATTGTGTGCAGCAAACATAATCGCTTCCCAGTTTTGTCCTTCTTGTAGTTCACCATCACCATGTAATGAATAAACGGTTCTATCATCGCTATTGTATTTTTTTGAAAGTGCAGCACCAATTGCTACGCTCATACCTTGTCCTAATGAACCACTCGCAATACGAATACCAGGAAGGTTTTCATGCGTAGTAGGATGTCCTTGTAAACGAGAATTAATCATACGAAAAGTAGACAATTCTTTTACATCAAAATAACCTGAACGAGACAACACAGAATAAAATACTGGAGAGATATGACCATTAGATAAAAAGAAAAGATCTTCATTCTTGCCATCCATTGTAAAGTTGGTATCAATTTTCATTACTTTAAAATACAAAGCAGTTAAAAAGTCAGCACAGCCCAAAGAACCACCAGGGTGACCACTTTGTTGTGCATGTACCATTCTTACAATATCTCTTCTTACTTGAGAAGCAATTTTAGTTAATTCAGTTGTTGCCATAAAATTTGTGTCTATGCGGCAAAGATAGATAAAAAAAAGACTTATGAAGAATACTATGATTTGCTTAGCTTTGTACACTCAAATAATGCAATATGTCAGAGGAATTAAAAAAAATCACAACAGAGGCGGAAAGTGGTATGAAAAAGGCCATAAATCACCTCGAAATCGAGATTTCTAAAATTAGAGCAGGCAAAGCGAGCCCATCTATTATAGAGGGCATTAATGTTGATTATTATGGAACACCTACTCCAATAAGCCAGGTTGCAAACGTACAAGTTTTGGACTCAAGGACTATTAGTATTCAGCCTTGGGAAAAGAACATGTTGGCTTTAATTGAAAGAGCTATCATGGCTGCAAATATTGGCATTACTCCACAAAATGATGGTATCAATATCCGATTATTCATGCCCCCATTAACCGAAGAACGTCGTAAGGAATTGTATAAGAAAGCGGCTGGCGAAGGAGAACATAGTAAAGTAGCTATTCGCAATATTAGAAGAGACCATATTGAGAAAGTGAAGAAATTACAAAAAGACGGAACGAGCGAAGATATTTGTAAAGGTGCCGAGGATGAAATCCAAGCATTAACCGATAAGCATATTGGCTTAGTGGATAAACATCTTGAAACAAAAGAAAAAGAAATCATGACGGTATAATCACCATCTTAAAAAAATAAATGAAAACCCTCAAGCTTATTTTTTTGAGGGTTTTTTTATGAAGTTCAAATTGCCTCGATTTACAATATATACACCCAATAAAATCACCCCTAAGCAAATTACTTGTTTAAAGCTAAGGGACTCGCCATCGGCAATACCCCATGCTACAGCAATTACAGGAATGCCATACGTTACTAGGGATCCAAAAATAATACCTGCGCGCTTTACCAAAAAGTAAAACAAAATAGTTGCGATGGAAGTACCCACGATGCCTAATAAACTACTAGCCACAAGGGAGCGAAGTACAACCGGATCACTAAACTGATTTGTAAAGTAGCCGGTGAAATATAAAACGCATACACTTGGAAGAATTAAAAAAGCAAATGCAATGGATGCAATATTTAAAGAACCTAAATTTTGCATATACCTGCCCACTAAGTTTACATTGATGCCATAAAATAAAGTAGCTAATAATACAAGCCCGGCAAAGGACAAATTATGCAAACTCACATCCCTGCCAGCGGCTAGTAAAAAGCTGAGCCCAACAAATCCGAGCACCAGTCCAAATATTTTCACCATGCTGGTTTGTACTTTAAAAAATACAACACCTACAATAATGGTAAACATAGGTGTTAAGGAGTTTAATATGCCTGCTAAGGAACTATCAATTTGAGTTTCGGCGATACAAAATAAATAGGCAGGAATAAAATTTCCTAATATGCCCGAAAGGATCACCAAGCCTAATTTATTAGAAGGAATTTTTCGAAAAGCCTTGAAAGCAAATGGCAATAAAATCAGACCAGCCGACAACATTCTTAAAGAAGCCACTTGGTAGGGTGTAAAAGCCTTTAAACCTTCTTTCATAAGGATAAAAGAACTGCCCCAAACAATGGATAATAGGGCAAAAACAAGCCAATTGGTCCACTTAGCGTACATCTGCTATAATTTTGTTCAAAGATGCCCCATTTTTGCCTAAAATTTGTTTTTCTTTGTAGTCTATGAGTCAGCATGCAAATTATTCGATTAAAGTGGACCAATTTGAGGGGCCATTTGACCTTTTGTTATTCTTTATTGAGAGAGATGAGATGGATATTTATAATATTCAAATCACCAAAATCATAAAGGATTTCTTGGACTTTATACATAACCAAGAAAAGCTGAATATTGAAATGAGTAGTGAGTTTATCTTATTCGTTTCTACCTTAATGCGCATTAAAGCTAAATTATTATTACCAAGAAAAGAGATCGATTCTCAAGGAAATGAAATTGACCCAAGACAGGAATTAATTGACAAGATTTTAGAATACAAAAAGTACAAAGAAGCGGCGGTACAAATGGCCGATTTAGAATCTTTGCGAATGCTTATGATGAAGCGTGGAAATATCCAACAGGAAATGTCTTTGGTGGGAGAGGAAGCAGCAGAGGGTACTGAATTACAAACGGTTACTTTGTTTAAATTAATGAAGTCGTTTGAAAAAGTAATGTTGCGTTTACAGGATCGTCAATTTAAGCCAGTGCATACGGTGGTGCGTTATAACTACACAATGGAAGGAAGTAGGGTGCATGTATTGGATTTAGTAGAAAAAGAAAAAACAGTCTCCTTCGAAAAAATATTTGACGTGTGTGAAGACCGCGTTCACGCCTTATTCTTATTCTTATCTATCTTAGAACTTTCTCAACAAAAATATATGAAGTTGATGGTGGGTGAAGGAAGAAACAATTTCATTGTTGAATGGAATGAAAATAGAGAAGAAGATTTAGAGCCGGGCCATGTTGATACATTTGATGCTTGGGAAACCAAGGCAGATTTAGATAGCTTTAAGGATGACCCTATAAGTGCGTCTACACAAGAAGAAGGCGACTTTGATCCAAGTTTAAACTAGTAATCACTAAGCTCTCTTAATTTTTATTGTACTATTTAAGCCTCGGCAAGTATCGACTTTCCCAATAAATTTTTTACTGCATCTGCAATGGCAATGGCGTCGTAATGACATTCGTGGTGTAATTCTTTTAAACTACCATGTTCCACAATCGCATCTGGAATTCCTAGTATTTTAATTTGACTTTGATAGCCGTGTTCATTCATGAATTCTAAAACTGCTGAACCCAAGCCCCCTACTACAGTGGCATCTTCCACCGTTACGATCTTATCATAGTTTTGGAAAACCTCATGTAATAATTCCTCGTCCAGCGGCTTTACAAAACGCATATCATAATGTGCAGGGTCAATGCCTTCTGCTCTTAAATTGCGAATAGCAGTTTGCGCAAAATTTCCTGGATGACCCAAAGAAAGGATTGCGATTTCTTTTCCATCTTTTAATTTTCTTCCTTTACCAATCGTTAATTGCTCGAATGGTTTTCTCCAATCTACCATTACGCCTTCGCCACGAGGATATCTGATCACCACTGGCAATTTAATTTCAGGGAGCTGGGAAGTGTACATGAGGTTGCGCAATTCTTGTTCATTCATTGGCGCAGCGATAATCATGTTTGGAATACATCTAAAAAATGCAATATCATAACAGCCATGATGGGTAGGACCGTCTTCGCCTACTAAACCCGCACGGTCTAAACAAAATACAACGGGTAATTTTTGCAAAGCAACATCATGAATCACTTGATCATAGGCACGTTGCATAAAAGAACTGTAAATATTACAAAACACTTTCATGCCCTGTGTTGCCAAGCCAGCACTTAAGGTAACCGCATGTTGCTCACAAATGCCCACATCAAACGCACGATGAGGCATCGCGTCCATCATGAATTTAAGAGAAGATCCACTCGGCATGGCCGGTGTTACGCCCATGATGTTTGGATTTTTTTCAGCCAGCTCTAATATGGTATGTCCAAAAACATCCTGGTATTTAGGAGGTTGTGGTGTCTCAATTTTTTTCTTAATAATCTCACCGGTTAATTTATCAAACAAACCAGGCGCATGCCATTTAGTTTGGTCTTTTTCGGCAAGTTCATATCCCTTTCCTTTCACAGTAAGAATATGTAAAATTTTAGGACCCGGAATTTCGCGTAAGTCTTTTAAGGTATCCACCAACTTGGTAATGTTGTGACCATCAATAGGACCAAAATACCTAAGTTGTAATGCTTCAAAAAGATTACTGCTTTTAGATACGACTCCTTTTAAACCTGCTTCCACTTTAGATGCCATCTCACGTGTGAAATGCTTACCAACAGGCAATTTGCCCATTAGTTGCCAAAGTTCGTCTCTGAATTTATTGTAAGTTGGAGAAGTACTAATGTCGGTTAAATATTCTTTCAATGCACCCACATTTGGGTCGATGCTCATGTTGTTGTCATTCAAAATAATCAATACATCGCTATCGGCAACACCAGCATGGTTCATTGCTTCAAAAGCCATCCCTGCAGTCATAGATCCATCACCAATAATTGCTACTGATTTACGATCTTCCCCTTTGTACTTAGCAGCCATGGCTATGCCTAGCGCAGCTGAAATAGATGTAGAAGAATGTCCAACACCAAAAGTATCGTATGGACTCTCGGAACGTTTAGGAAATCCACTAAGGCCATTGTATTTGCGGTTGGTCACGAATTCATCGCGACGACCCGTTAGAATTTTATGCCCATAAGCCTGGTGACCAACGTCAAAAACCAATTGATCATAAGGGGTATTGTAAACATAGTGTAAAGCAACGCTTAATTCCACTACGCCGAGGCTGGATGCGAAATGCCCACCTTGTACGCTCACCACATCAATGATGTACTGACGAAGTTCGTCACATACCTGGTGTAGTTTTTCCCTTGATACTTGTTTTAAGTCATCAGGGTTGTTAATGGTTTTTAATAAAGGGCCTGCCTCAAAATGCATTCGAAATATTTGTGATGTAAAAGTAAGTTAATAACATAAATATAGGTCAATTGTTTACGCTAAAATCTAAACTCCCCACTTATCTAGAAATATTGCCTTTAATCTAATAATTAGGCCTAAAAGCGGGGCTATTGGAGTAAATTTGGTGACTATGAAAAAGAACAGTCGTATTTTTTGGATCTGTCAAATCGCTGGCTGGGCAAGCTACGCACTTACGATTGTGTTTTTTGCATATGTTTTGGAAAAGCAGTTGAGTTCAATTTTTGTTAAACGCATCATAATAAGCGTATTATTAGGGATTTTACTAACTTCTTTATTGAGACATTCGATTATAAAAAATCAATTAAGGCCACCAACCCCTTCAAAACAATGGTGGAAAATTTTAGTATTATTGCTCTTTTTTTCATTCGTTTATAGCTTTTTATCAGATTCGCTTATCGAAATTTTTAGATTGTATGAGCCAAGAGGAGCTGTAAAACCAGTAAAGAATGACTTTGTATTTTCATTCACCGAAATTGCAAAAAACTGGGATTCTACAAGGGTTGGAAAAAGATTTTTATTCGGCTTGATCTTCGACACGCCTATCTTTTTTGTTTGGATTTCGATTTACATTCTTTGGCACTATATTGAGTTTACCAATTCGGAGGCTATTAATAAAGTAAAATTAGAAACGCTTATTAAAGAGTTGGAATTAAAAACGATTAAATCGCAAATTAATCCGCACTTTATTTTCAATGCATTAAATAGCATTCGTGCATTGGTAGATGAGGATCCGCAACGAGCGAGACAAGCCATTACAGAGTTGAGTAATATTTTAAGAAGTAGCATCCAAGTAGACAAAGTGGAAGTAACTAGCTTGGAAAAAGAACTGGCAATTGTGAAGGATTATTTGGCTTTGGAATACATTCGTTTTGCCGATCGTTTACAAATTGTATACGAAATTGACGAAAACACTTTGCACAATCAGTTGCCTCCAATGATGTTACAAACACTTGTCGAAAATGCTATCAAACACGGCCTAGGAAAGCAACCCGGAAATTGTATTATTAAAATTGTATCCAAATTTGAAGACCAAAAACTTGCATTAAAAGTAGTGAATACTGGAGTTTTACAAAACACAGATAATGACGGATTTGGATTGCAAAGTACAAGAGAGCGTTTAAATATTTTATATCGTGGTGAAGCATTGTTTGAAATTTACCAATGTGAACCCACGCAAGTAACTGCAAAATTAGTAATACCTATTCATTAGAAATTTAAGTAGCAATGACTATAACACCTATCAAAGCGATCATCATTGACGACGAAAGATTAGCCAGAAATGAACTGAAAAAATTGCTTGAACAACACCCCGAAATTCAAGTGGTGGACGAGGCGAGTGGTGTAGACGAAGCTGTTGAAAAAGTAGACATCGCAAGACCTGATTTAATTTTTCTGGATATCCAAATGCCTGGTAAAACAGGGTTTGATTTATTGGCAGAGTTGGAAAAAGCACCACGCGTCATTTTCACAACTGCCTATGATGAATTTGCATTAAAAGCATTTGAGGTAAATGCCTTGGACTATTTATTAAAACCAATCGATCCAAAACGATTGGCGGACGCAATACAAAAATTACAAACCGAACTTCAATTAGAACAAGCTAGCATAAATGGTATCAATCGTGGTCCTTTAACCGAGGCCGACCAGGTGTTTGTGAAAGATGGTGAAAAATGTTGGTTCGTTAAATTAGCTGAAATCAGATTGTTTGAAAGTGTAGGGAATTACGCCAAAGTATATTTCTCAACACACAAGCCATTAATTTTAAAATCATTGAATGCATTAGAGGATCGTTTGGATGATCGTGTATTTTTCAGGGCCAATCGAAAGCATATCATTAATCTACATTGGATCGAAAAAATCGAACCTTATTTTAATGGAGGCTTATTAGTAGAATTAAAAGGAGGCGAAAAAATTGAAATTAGTCGTCGCCAAACCGTGAAGTTTAAGGAAATGATGAGTTTCTAAAAATACTAGTTGTTTAAGCTATGAATGGCAGCTGCAATTTCTTTAATGAGTGCAGGGTCTTTTTCCACTGCATTACCCACTACAATAATGTCTGCACCTGCTAAGCAGTTTTCTTTAGCTTTTTCTGCACTTGTAATTCCGCCTCCAATTATGAGAGGGATATGAATATACTTAGCAACTTGTTGAATCATGGACGGTGTAATGGTCTGCTTCGCACCACTACCTGCGTCCATATAAATTAGCTTTAATCCCAGCATTTCTCCAGCCATTGCAGTGCAAGAGGCAATGTCGTTTTTATTTGCCGGAATAGGGTTGGTATTGGAAATATAAGAAACGGTTGTTGGAGTACCTCCGTCAACCAGCATATAACCCACAGGAATAATTTCTAGCCCGCTCTGTTTTACAAAAGGGGCACTAATTACGTGCTGACCAATTAATAATTCAGGATTACGGCCAGAAATGAGCGAAAGATACAAAAGCGCATCTGCCTTTGGCGTAATCTGATCTGGTGAACCTGGGAATAAAATTACAGGTATGCTACTCTTATTTTTAATCGTTGTTACTACTTTGTCTAAAGTGTCGGTAACCACTAAGCTACCTCCAACGAAAAAGTAGTCCACATTAGATTGGATTGCTATATCAATGGTCTTTAAAAGCGTTGTATCATCCAATTTGTCGGGGTCAATAAGTACCGCAAACGCTTTCTTGGCGCCAATTTTACCCTTATATATCGTGTCGTAAATCTTATGCTTCATGATCAGTCCTAATTAGTTAATTCAGCTGCTCGAAGCTCAAAAATATCAATTTTAAGCTTAACCAGGGGAAACAATCCCATTTATTACAAAAAAAAATGATTCGACCTAGATTTTTTTCTTAAGAAACTAACATCTCGTGGGGATAATTCATAGAATTCAATGGTGTTATGGGGTTTCGAATTAAAATAAATCCTTATCCACAGCTGTTGATATTTCGCAGCATGAAGTATGGATCCATAGGGATATTTTCGTATACCCATCAAGGTTTTTGAAAACCTAATGGGAAAACTGATAATACCCTATAAATAGAATACGACCATGGCTAACCCAAAAACAAAAACAAGCGCGAAGAAAGGACTAGAGTTCTCTCGCCGATTTACAAAAGACAATGTGTCTCCATTTGACCAATTCGAGTACGACTATCGTGATAGCGTAATCAAAAATCCAAACGGAGAAAAAGTGTTTGAAATGACGAATGTAGAAGTTCCAAAACAATGGAGCCAAATTGCTACAGACATTTTAGCACAAAAGTATTTTAGAAAAGCAGGTGTGCCACAAGCCGATGGTTCACTAGGTAGAGAAACTTCGGTTAAGCAAGTTGCACATCGTATGGCCAATTGTTGGAGAGTATGGGGAGAGCGCTATGGTTATTTCGCAACTGCAAATGATGCACAAGTATTTTATGAAGAATTGGTATATAGTATCTTAAACCAAGCGTGTGTGCCTAACTCGCCACAATGGTTTAATACAGGATTACACGAAAGCTATGGTATTACAGGTGGAGCACAAGGACACTATTATGTAGATCCAATTGACAAACAATTAAAGAGATCAACTAGTGCGTATGAGCGTCCTCAACCGCATGCTTGTTTTATTTTGAGTGTGAACGATGATTTAGTGAACGAGGGGGGTATTATGGATTTGTGGACAAGAGAAGCAAGAATTTTTAAATATGGTTCTGGAGTGGGTACGAATTTCTCACAAATTCGTGGTGCAAATGAAAAATTAAGTGGTGGTGGTTCTTCAAGTGGTTTAATGAGCTTCTTGAAAATTGGTGACCGCGCTGCAGGTGCAATCAAATCAGGAGGTACCACACGTCGTGCTGCTAAAATGGTTTGTTTGGATTTGGATCACCCAGAAGTTTTAGAATTCATTAACTGGAAAGTACAAGAAGAAGATAAAGTAGCTGCATTAGTAGCTGCAGGATATGACAATGGTTATGAAGGAGAAGCGTATGCAACTGTTTCAGGTCAAAACTCAAACAACTCTGTACGTATCCCAAATAGCTTCTTTAAAGCTTTGTCTGAAAATGGCAACTGGGAATTAAAAGCACGTACCGATGGTCGTGTAATGAAGTCTATTCCAGCAAGAGAAGTATGGGAGCAAATTGCCAACGCTGCTTGGCGTTGTGCGGATCCTGGTACACAATACGATACAACTATTAACGAGTGGCATACTTGTCCAAAAGGTGGTCGTATCAATGCATCTAATCCATGTTCTGAATACATGTTCTTAGATAACACTGCATGTAACTTGGCTTCTATTAACTTAAGAAAATTCTTTGACGAATCAGATAACTCATTTGATGTTGAAGGTTTTGAATATACTACAAGATTATGGCAGACTGTATTAGAAGTATCTATTCTAATGGCGCAGTTCCCATCAAGAGAAGTAGCACAATTGTCTTATGACTACCGAACTACAGGTTTAGGTTTTGCCAACTTAGGTTCAATGTTAATGGTAAGTGGTATTCCTTATGATAGCGAAGAAGCACGTGGTATTGCCGGTGCAATTACAGCAATCATGACAGGTATTGCTTATAAAACATCTGCGGAGATGGCGAGCTTCCTTGGTGCTTTTGATAAGTATGAGGAAAACAAAGAAGACATGTTGCGTGTAATGCGTAACCACCGTGCAGCTGCTTATGATGCAGATGCTTATGTTGGAATTGAAATCAAGCCACAAGGAATCAAAGCACAATACACTCCTGACTATTTATTGAAAGCTGCAACAAAGGCTTGGGATGATGCAGTTCAATTAGGAGAAAAATATGGGTATAGAAACGCTCAAACAACGGTAATTGCTCCAACAGGAACGATTGGTTTGGTAATGGATTGTGATACTACAGGTGTGGAGCCAGATTTCGCTTTAGTGAAATTTAAAAAATTATCTGGTGGTGGTTATTTCAAAATCATCAACCAATCAGTACCTCAAGCATTAAAGAACTTGGGTTATACACAAGCACAAAATGATGCGATTGTGAACTTTGCGGTAGGACATGCAAGCTTTACAAATGCTCCATTTGTTAATGATGCGGCATTATTAGCTAAAGGGTTCACTCAGGAAGAAGTTGAAAAATTAAATAACGCAGCTAAATCTGCATTCGAAATTGGATTCATCTTTAACCGTTTCACTTTAGGTGATGCTTGTTTAACAAGATTAGGTTTCAAAGAAGAAGTATTCGCAGACTGGAGCTTTAACTTATTAGAGGCATTAGGATTTACCGAAGACCAAATTGATGCAGCGAACGATTATGTTTGTGGTACCATGACAGTAGAAGGTGCTCCTGAATTGAATCCTGCGCATTTGCCAGTATTTGATTGTGCGAACAAAAACGGTAAAAAAGGAGTTAGATATATTCACGCGCACGGACATATTAGAATGATGGCTGCATGTCAACCATTCTTATCAGGTGCGATTTCAAAAACAATCAACCTTCCAAACGAAGCAACAGTCGAAGAAATTGCAGACTGTTATTTAATGAGTTGGGAGTTAGGTTTAAAAGCAAATGCGTTATACCGCGATGGTTCTAAATTAAGCCAACCATTATCTACAAAATCAGATAAGAAAAAGAAAACTGAAGACGCTGAAGCGGAAGAAGCAACAGCAGAAGCAGGTGCATCTCAAATGGTTGATTTAAGTAACCTTACTGTTGATGAATTATTAGAAGAAGTACAAAAGAGAATGACTACTTCAACCGACACGGTATTAAAGCGTCAATTGTCTCGCATTGTTGAGCGCAAATCCTTACCAGCTAAGCGTCGTGGCTTTACACAAAAAGCAAGAATCGGTGGTCAAGTATTGTTCTTGAGAACTGGCGAATACAATGATGGTACTGTAGGTGAATTATTTATAGATTTAGCAAAAGAAGGTTCTACATTGCGTAGCTTGATGAACTGTTTCGCCATCTCTATCTCAGTTGGTTTACAGTATGGTGTGCCATTAGAAGAGTTCGTTGACAAATTCGTATTTACTAAGTTTGAACCATCAGGTATGGTGGATCATCCAAATATTAAAACAACCACATCTATCGTGGACTTTATCTTCCGTTCATTGGCTTATGAATATTTAGGCAGAACCGATTTAGTACATGTATTAGATAAGCCAACAGTTGAAAATTTAGGCGACCCTAGTGATATCACTTTAGTAGGCAAACCTGAATTAAGCAGCATTCGTGTAACTGCACCAGCAGCTAAAACCAATGTAGCGGCGGCGGTGAACGAAGGTGGTTCAATGGACAATGTAACTGCAGCAGCAAAAAGCATGCAAAGCGATGCGCCAGCATGTAGCACTTGTGGACATATCACTATCCGTAGCGGTACTTGTTACAAATGCTTAAATTGTGGCACTTCAATGGGTTGTTCGTAATCCTTTGTCAAACAATAATAAAATTCAATACCCGCTCATAAAACAGCGGGTATTTTTTTGTCAATGATTAAAATAATTACTTAAATTCATAGTTCAAATCTCATCAGATAAACGATTGCATTATGTCAGATTTTCAAGTTAAAGTGGCGCCCAAAAAATATGATGCTATAATTGTAGGATCAGGCGCTGGTGGCGGTATGGCCGCTTATGTGTTAGCCAAGGCGGGCCTAAAAGTATGTTTGTTAGAAGCGGGTCCCGATTATGATCCAGCAAAAAATTCGGCTCAATTAAAAAATCCTTGGGATTCTCCACGTCGTGGCGCAAGTTCAAAGTTTCGTCCATTCGGCGAATTTGATGGTTGCTACTGGGGTTGGGAAATTGACGGAGAACCTTATACACAAACAAAAGGGTCAGATACATTTGAGTGGTGGAGAGCAAGAATGGTGGGCGGACGTACCAACCACTGGGGACGTATTTCCTTACGTTTTGGACCAAGAGATTTTAAAAGAAGAAGCATTGATGGCTTAGGTGATGACTGGCCTATTGGATACGAAGACGTTAAACCTTATTACGATAAAATTGATCGTTTAATTGGAGTATACGGAACGAATGAAGGTTTGGAAAATGATCCAGATGGTATTTTCTTACCACCTCCAAAACCACGTTTGCATGAATTGATGTTTAAAAAAGCAGCAACAGGTATTAATATTCCTGTGATCCCTTCTCGTTTATCTATCTTAACAAAGAAAATAAATGACGAACGTGGTGCTTGTTTTTATTGCGGACAATGTAATCGTTCTTGTAAAGTATATGGTGACTTTTCATCTTCATCAGTATTGGTTAAACCTGCTGTATTAACTGGTAATGTAGATTTAATTACCGGTGCGATGGCACGTGAAGTGTTAACGGATAGAGAAGGAAAAGCAGTAGGTATTTCTTATGTAAACAAAGACGATAAACAAGAATATCAAATTAACGCGAAAGTGGTTATCCTAGGCGCAAGTACCTGTGAAACTGCACGTTTGTTATTGAATTCAAAATCACCAAAACATCCAAATGGATTGGCAAATAGTAGCGGTGTAGTAGGTCACTATTTACATGACTCTACTGGTGCTGCAATGGGTGGAGTTATTCCAAGTTTATTTGGTCGTAAGCGTTATAATGAAGACGGTGTTGGTGGTATGCACGTATACACACCATGGTGGTTGGATAATAAAAAATTAGATTTCCCTCGTGGATACCATATTGAGTATTGGGGTGGCATGAGCCAACCTAGTTACGGATTTGGAATGGGACAACAAGGTTTAAATGGTCAATTCCAAGTAAATGGTAAAACCAAAGAAGCAGGTGGATATGGTGAATCATTAAAAGAGGATGTACGTTTCTTTTATGGTGCAAGTGTTGGAATGGGAGGACGTGGTGAAGCAGTTCCTCGTTTTGAAAACAATTGTAGCATCGATCCAAATGTGGTTGATAAATATGGTATTCCAGTTTTAAAATTTGATTGTAAGAATTCTGAGTATGAAGTAAATCAAGCGAAGCATATGAAGGAAACCTTCCGTGAAATCATGCACGAAATGGGTGCGGTAATCACATGGGGAGACCAAGACGATGCAAGCAATAAATATGGTTTATCAAATCCTGGTAATATCATTCATGAAGCTGGAACTGTTCGTATGGGTAATGACAAGAAAACATCTGCCTTAAACAAATGGGGACAAGCGCATGATTGTAGTAACTTATTCTGTGTAGATGGATCGGTATTTACATCACAAGCAGATAAGAATATTACATGGACGATTTTAGCATTGTCTATGCGTACTTCGGAATATATTTTGGATCAATTACAAAAGCAAAACTTATAATTTTTAAACAGACGCTCTTAAATTAATATATTATGGACAGAAGGAATTCCATCAAAGCCATGTTCATCGGAACGGTATCAGCAAGTGTTTTAATTGAGGCTTGTAAAAGTGCAAGTACAACAGTTGCAGTAGCTACCGACGCCGATCGCATGCAAGAAGAGAAAGACTATTTGGTAAAAGTAAATGCTGCACCAAAGTTTTTTAATGAGCATGAAATGGCAACCATTACCGTATTAGGGGATATTATTATTCCAAAAGATGCAGTAAGTGGATCAGCATCCGATGCAAAAGTGCCTGAGTTTATTGAATTCATTGTTAAAGACATGCCAGAACATCAAGTACCTGTACGTGGTGGTTTAAGATGGTTGGATTTACATAGTTTCAATAAGCATGGCAAGTCATTTGTGGCTTGTTCAAAACAAGAGCAAATTGGCATCGTAGACGAGATTGCTTATCCTAAAAAAGCAAAACCTGAAGTTTCTCAAGGAGTTAGCTTTTTTAATAAAATGCGCGATTTAGTAACCACAGGTTTTTATACTGCCGAAATTGGTGTGAAGGATTTAGGTTATTTGGGTAACCAGCCTAACCAATGGAATGGAGTACCGGATGAAGTATTAAAGCAACACGGACTAGCTTATACCGAAAAAGAATTGAAAGAATGTATATCGTTCTAGCATAAAAAAATAGGCCTCAATTGAGGCCTATTTTTTTATGCTATTGAACTTCCCGATGCGATGGCTTCGCTAGGGGATACAAAATATAATTTGCCATTGGCGTCTTCGGCCATTAAAATCATGCCCTTACTTTCAATGCCACGCATTTTACGTGGGGCAAGATTAGCAACAATGGTTACTTGTTTGCCAACTATATCTTCTGGTTTAAAATGCATTGCAATACCCGATAAAATGGTTCTTTGCTCAAAGCCAAGGTCTACTAAAAGTTCTAATAATTTATCGGCCTTCTCCACTTTTTTAGCTTCAATAATGGTGCCTACGCGCAAGTCGATTTTGCCAAAATCATCAAAAACAATTTCAGGTTTTAAAGGAGCGATGCCATTGGCTGCTTCGCCTTCGGCTGCAGGATTTGTATTGTTCGTTTCCATTTTTGTTTTTTTTACTTCTGAATTTGCTTTTAACGCTGCTAATTCTGCTGCAATTTCTTCGTCTTCAATTTTTCTAAATAATAATTCAGGAGCGCGTAAAGTATAACCCACTTTTAATAAGTTAAAATTACCTGCATTTTCCCATTCCAACATTCTGTCTACCACTTTCATTAAGTGACACATTTTCTTAGCGGTGAATGGTAAAAATGGATTGATCAAAATAGCAAGGTTTGCAGTTAATTGCAAACAACCATGCATACAGTTGTCAATCTTAGCTTGTGCTGTAGGATCCGTTTCCAAATTCTTTGCTAAAATCCATGGCTCTTTTTTTTGCATGTATTGGTTGCCCAAACGCGCTAAATTAATTACTTCAAATTGAGCGTCTCTAAATTTATACTGCTCTAATAAATCAGTAATTTTTTCTTTGGCTTCTTTAACTGCCAATATTAATGCGTTGTCCTCTGAATCCAAATGTTCAATATGAATCTTAGGTACTTTACCGTTACATAACTTGTGCATTAACACCCAAGTTCTATTTACAAAATTGGCAAAGATGCTTACTAGTTCGCCATTCACAGCATCCTGAAAACCTTTCCAAGTAAACTCACTGTCCTTAGATTCAGGAGCAATGGAGTTTAAATAAAAACGTAAACAGTCGGCCATTGCTTCGCCGCCATTTTCTTTCTTAATCCATTTGTTGATATAGTCATCCATCTCAATACTCCAACCTCTGGAAGTACTCATCTTGTCACCTTCTAAGTTCATGAACTCATTAGCAGGTACATTCTCAGGTAAAATATTACCATGTAATTTTAACATCACTGGGAATATGATACAGTGAAACACAATATTATCCTTACCAATAAAATGTACCAACTTGGTTTCAGGATCATTCCAATATGGCTTCCAATCTTTGTCGTTGTTTATTGCCCATTGCTTGGTAGCACTAATATATCCAATAGGTGCATCAAACCAAACGTACAACACTTTTCCATCTCCACCTGCAACTGGCACTTTCACGCCCCAATCTAAATCACGGGTAACTGCTCGCGGTTGTAAACCGCCTTCGATCCAACTTTTACATTGACCAATTACCGCAGGTCTCCAATCATTCGCATGTTCTTCCAATAACCATTTGCGTAAAAAATCTTCATGTCTATTTAAAGGTAGGTACCAATGGGTGGTTTCTTTTTTAATTGGCGCATTGCCGCTTAAAGTACTCACTGGATTAATTAGTTCTTCGGGGCTCAAGCTCTTTCCACATTTTTCACACTGATCGCCATAGGCTTCGCTATGTCCACAGTTAGGGCAAGTGCCTTTAATATAACGGTCGGCCAAAAATGTATTGGCTTGCGCATCAAAATATTGTTCGGTCGTTTTTGTTTCTAAGTCACCGCGGCTTTCTAAATCTTTAAAAAATTCACTCGCAGTTTCGTGGTGTAAAGGGTCGCTAGTACGGTGGTAAATATCAAAAGCAATACCTAAGTCCTTAAAGTTTTGCTCAATAATGGGATGGTACTTGTCAATAATGGCTTGCGCAGTAGTTCCTTCCTTGGTTGCTTGAATTGGGATGGCAGTACCATGCTCATCACTTCCACATACAAAAACCACGTCTCTTTTTTGTGCTTTTAAATAGCGCACATAAATATCGGCAGGTAAATACGCGCCTGCTAAATGACCAATATGTTTTAAACCATTGGCATAAGGCAGGGCGGCCGTAATCAAATATCGTTTAGGCGTCTTCATTCCTGCAAAAGTACTTAATATTGCGGTATGATTCAACCTCAAAACCTACAAGCAGGGGACATTATTGGCATGGTTTGTCCGGCAGGATCCATTCCCATGGAAAGGGTGCAAAAATGTGTGGAAACGCTTACCAGCTGCGGTTATCAAGTGAAATTAGGGAACACAGTGGGTGCAAAAACGAATTGTTTTTCAGCCAGCGATAGTGAAAGAGCCGCAGATTTACAGGAAATGTTGGACGATAAATCAGTGAAAGCGGTTTTATGTGGAAGAGGGGGATATGGGGTGAGTAGAATTGTGAATGAACTGAATTGGTCGGCTTTTGCACAACAGCCAAAATGGATAATTGGCTTTAGCGATATTACCGTTTTACACGCGGCTTTGCAAAATGCAGGGTATATGAGTATTCATGGTCCAATGGCTGCAGCATTTAATAAAGGAGCGCAAGGGGAACCGTATATCCAGGCATTGAAAGATATTTTAGAAGGTACTAAAACCTATTATGAAGCAGCACCCAATGTATTGAATCAACTGGGGGAAGTTACAGCACCCATGGTAGGTGGAAACTTATGCATGATCGCCCATTTAATTGGCTCAGCGAATAGTTTTAATACCCAAGGCAAAATATTATTTATTGAAGATGTGGGCGAGTACCATTATAATTTGGATCGATTAATGATTCAAATTAAAAATGCGGGGCTCTTAAATAATTTAGCCGGTTTGGTGGTTGGTGGGTTTACTGAAATGAAGGACCCAAGTACTGATTTTGGGGCAACTGCCATGGAAATAATTCACGCGCATGTAAGGGAATTCAAGTATCCCATTTGTTTCGATTTCCCCATCAGCCATGGCCTACCCAATTATCCAATTAAGGAAGGGGCAATTTATGCGTTAAAGGTAAATTCCAATATGGTGAGCTTAAACGAAGCTTAATTCCCAACATTTATTAAAAGCCCGTTAATATTAGGTTGTAAGCGTTGTGTGTGCAAATTAAAGTCTTAAATTTGTGTTCTAAAATCGATTCTATGCAAAAGTTATTATTCGGATTTATCGTAACTATTTTACTAAGTACTCAGTATGCTTTTGCGCAGTCTTATACTTTATCTGGAATTGAAAAAACCGATAAGGAAGATATGCAATACGAGATCTTAGGAAAAGTAGACAACCATTATTGGATTTATAAAAAGAACGGAGCGGTTTCCACCATTGCGCAGTACAATGCACAAATGCAATTGGTGAAGCAAAATGATTTAGCATTTTTGCCGGCATCCATTAGCACTATCGAGTTTATTACTTATCCCGACAAAGTGGTGGCCTTTTATCAATTTCAAGGAAGGTCAACTGTGTATGCAGCAGCAGCTGAATTAAATAAGGAAGGTCAATTAGTAGGTACACCAAAAATTATAGATACTGCCGAAAATATTCGACCAGGTGCACAAGCGAAAGTGTTTAATTTATTGCAAAGTGATGATCGTCAAAAAATGGCATTGTTTAGTGTAAATACAACGCGTGCCAATTCAATAAAAGTTAAAGTGGTGTCGTTAAATGACCATTTTGAAATGGTGAATGAAGCTACGATCAATGTAAATGCACAAAATAAAAAAAGTAATTTATCTGATTTCGCTTTGGACAATAAAGGCAATTTGTTTTGTTTAAGAAATATGACCTTAGCCAATGCAGCACCTGCTGTGAGTTTGTTGTATTTATCGGCTGACGGATCAGAAGTGGTTGAGTCACCTATTTTGAACAACACTTTATTGCTGGATGATATTCGTTTAAAAGTAGACAATGCAAACGGCCGCGTGTTGTTAAATTCTTTTTATGCAACTTCTAAAAAAGGCAATGTAGAAGGATTGTATACTTATGTTTGGGATATTGCTAGCAAAAAAGAAATTACAAGTAATGCAAATCGCTTCACCGATGCATTACGAGGCGCAGTGAGCAATAAGCGTAATTTAAAAGACGCATTTGATAACTATTATTTGGATAAAGTAAATACACAAGCCGACGGTAGTTTTGTGGTAGTAGCCGAAGCGGTTGAAACGTATAGCAATCGAAATGCATTTTCAAGATGGGATTATTATTATGGAGGTGCTTTTTATAATCCATACATGTTCAATTATTGGAACCGTCCTTTTGGTTTTTATCCATGGACAAGATTTGGATACGGATTCGGAATGTCGCCATTTATGTGGAGCCCATGGATGAATCCATATGCAGGATATGGATACCGATCAGTGACGTATAATGCCGACAAAGTTGCTTTGATTTCATTAGATGCAAAAGGAAATATTCAATGGGTTAAAACGATAGACAAAAATCAATCCGATGTAAATGTGGATCAATTCATTGGGTATGGCACTATCGAAAACGCAACAGGAACAAGCTTTGTATACTATCATAAAGAAAAAGGCGTGCGTCAGTTTGTGGTGAATACATTAACCAATAATGGTCAATTGGCAAAGGGTGCCAATATAATTTTAGCAGAGAAAAGAAACGAGTGGATGCCGCGTTCATTAAAACAAATCGGAGACAATGAAGCCATTGTGCCTTATCAGTATAAGAATAAGATTGGCTTTGCGAAAATTCAAATTAAGTAAGCGTGGTTTTTTTATTTAGAGATAGGTCGGACATTAACTTGTTGTTTTTAGTACTGCTAAGTGTTGCCTTGCATTTTCATATTTGGATGCATCCACCATTGGTGATTGCGAATGAGACGGATGGATTATTGGCATATATACTAGTACATTATATAAAACCTTTGTCGCCACTCGCACTCATAATTTTATTTCAGGTAATTATTTTAAGTCAGGCTATTCGCTTAAATGTATTAATGAGCAGACTTAAAATGTTCCAACAAGTAAGTTATTTGCCAGGCTTTACCTATATCATTTTAACCGCCTTGTTTCCATTTTGGCATGTGATTAGCTCTGGTTTGGTAGCGAATTCCTTAGTAATGTGGATTTTGGTAAAACTATTAAGGCTGTACGAGCAAAATCAGCCTAAATCTTTGGAATTTAATATTGGATTAATCGTTGGAGGTTCAATTTTATTATACGAACCCATAGCCATTTTAATTCCTGTGGTATTATTTGCATTAACCATTATCCGACCCTTTAAATTAACCGAGTGGTTGGTGTTAATGATGGGCATTATGGTCCCTTTTTATTTTGTGTTTACTTTTGTTTTTTTAACAAGTGGAGCAGGAGAATTTCGACATTTTTTACCCCGACTCGATTGGAAAAATCCATTGGTAAGACCGGATTTGAATGTGATTTTGTCATTGATTGTTATAACCGTACAGTTGTTCGTGGGGCTCTATTTTTGGCAGGATCAACAATCAAGATTCATTATACAGGTGCGTAAATATTGGGGTGTACTCTTATTGGTACTCATATTAACCTTGTTTCAGCCCATTATTTTCTCGGCACAGGCCTTATATGCCTCTGCAATTGTATTAACCCCCTTGGCCTGCTTTATTAGCTTTGGGTATTCGGTGCCTAAACGACTATTTGTGCCTAATTTATTGTTTTGGTCGGCAATAGCAGTTATTGTGTATAACCACCTAGGTTAAGTGAAGAATTTAACAGTTTCCTTTTAGGGGTTTTTGGTAACTTTGAGCTTCCATTTTATACCCTAATACGTAAAATAATAAAGATGAAATTTGGTGTAGTCGTATTCCCAGGATCTAATTGTGATAGAGATATGCAAGATGCTTTAGAAAAAGATCTTGGCGCTCCAGTTGAAATGCTATGGCATAAGGACAGTGATTTATCCCATTTTACAACCGAAGATTGTGTGGTATTGCCGGGCGGTTTTTCCTATGGTGATTATTTGCGTTGCGGTGCGATTGCAAAATTTAGCCCAATGATGCAATCCGTTATTGAATTTGCAAATAAAGGCGGGAAGGTATTAGGCGTTTGTAATGGTTTTCAAATTTTGTGTGAGAGTGGTTTATTGCCAGGCGCATTATTACAAAACGAGAATCAACAATTTATTTGTAAGAATGTATATATCAAAACAGATAAAAGCGAAGCGTTACAAATTCCTATTGCACATGGTGAAGGAAGATATTTTGCAGACGATGCAACCTTAGCGCATTTAGAAAGTAACCATCAAATTTTGTTTCGTTATTGCGATGAGCAAGGTAAAATAGGTGGAACAGCCAATCCAAATGGTTCAACAAATGATATTGCAGGTATTTGCAACGACAAGCGCAATGTGTTTGGCATGATGCCGCATCCAGAACGTGCTACCAATAGTGCATTGAGTAATATTGATGGTAAGCAAGTTTTTGAAATTTTAGGTTTGACAAAATAATGACCGATAAAGGACTTGATAAGTCCTTAGAAAAGATGAAATAAGTGTTGATTCATTCGATAAAATAGTTGACTATGAAAAAAATTATTGTAATCTGTTTAACATTGTTTGTTGCATTGAATGTACATGCGCAAAGATTGAATCCGGTAAAATGGACCTTTGAAGCGGTTAAAGTTTCAGAAAAGCAATACGATATCGTTTTCACTGCCAATGTGGAAGCACCATGGCATATCTATTCTCAGTTCGTAAAAAAAGGACCAGTACCAACCAGCATTGTGTTTAAAAAGAATGCATTGGTGCAAGTAAAAGGACAAGCCAAAGAAGTAGGTAAACTAGAAAAACATTTTGATAAAAACTTTGGTGCCGAAATTGCCTATTTCAGTAACAAAGTACAATTTGTACAAACTATTAATTTAAGAGCTGCAAGCAAAACCAGTGTAGCTGGTGAAGTAGAATACATGGTATGTAATGACGAGCGTTGTTTACCACCAACGAAAGTACCATTTGAAGTAGCTATTCAGTAATTGAATTCATTAGGAACAGTTTTACAGTTGTTCCTAATACGATCATTAAAATCATAAATTTTGAATAAGATTTTTTCTTTTCTAGGCGCAGTTGTTTTGTTACTAACTGTGCAAAGTACTGCTATGGCCCAAACGGATAGTTTGGTACAGGTAAGTGCAACTGCTACCCCAATAAATGATAGTACGTATAAGTTACAGTATCATATTCAGGCAAAAGAGGGTTGGAAATTATATGGAACAACGCCTTCGAATGATAGTCATGAACTTGATCCGGTTCCGATGACTACGCAGCCTTTATTGATCCTTAAATTGGAAACGGCCAAGCATATTGGCATAACATCTTATTCTGCGAAAGCGATAAAACAAAAAGATGTACTTTTTAAAAATGCTTTAGTATTTCCCAATAAATTAGAAGCTACAGACACTATTATCATAAAAGGGTTTCAACCCGACACTTTAAAAACAATATTAGATATTCAAATAGCTAAGGGGACTGAATTTTATGAAAAAGAAATTCCTCTTTCTATCTTTTTAGTGAACGGTAAAAAAACAACCAGCACGCAAATACTATTACCTGCATCAGCAACCACTCCCCCTGCCGGGGCTTGTGGGGAAGCTGCACATGACAGTAAAAAGTCCAGCCTATGGACAGTTTTTATTTTGGGTTTCTTGGGCGGATTGATTGCCTTAATTACGCCATGTGTGTTCCCTATGATTCCAGTAACAGTATCGTTCTTTACAAAGCGATCTAAGACAAGAAAGCAAGGGATTAAGAATGGTTTATTATATGGACTAAGTATTTTCTTGATTTATGTATTAGCAAGTGTGCCATTTCATTTATTGGGAAATGTACAACCTGAAATTTTTAATAGCATTTCAACAAGTCCAGTGTTGAATTTAATTTTCTTTGTCATTTTTATATTCTTCTCCATTTCCTTCTTCGGTTATTTTGAAATCACTTTGCCAAGTGGCATTGCCAACAAGGCCGATTCGAAAAGTGGATTGGGAAGTTTAGGGGGTATCTTTTTTATGGCCATCACATTGGCTATCGTATCTTTTTCTTGTACAGGACCTATTTTGGGTACCTTATTAGTAGGATCATTACAAGGTGGCGCATGGGCATTAACACTCGGAATGGCAGGGTTTGGAATTGCCTTAGCATTACCATTTACTTTATTTGCGATTTTCCCACAATGGTTACATAGCTTACCAAAGTCGGGCGGATGGTTGGATACGGTTAAAAAAATATTAGCCTTTTTAGAATTAGCATTGGCCTTTAAATTTTTATCTAATGCTGACTTAGTACAACATTGGGGATTGTTAAAGCGTGAAGTATTTTTGGGATTATGGGCATTAATAAGTGTAGGATTAGCATTGTATTTATGGGGTAAAATTCATTTGCCACATGATAACAAAGGCGCTAAAATTTCAATGGGTCGTAAACTAGGAGGGCTTGTAGCCATCGCATTTTCTGTAGTATTAATCATGGGCATATTTCCTAAAAATGCTAGCTATATTAAATTCTTAAGTGGATTCCCTCCGCCAAGTTCATATAGCTTATTGGCAAAACCAAACGACGACAATCGCGGCGTGCATGCCAATGTGGTGAATGATTATCAAAAAGCATTAGCATTATCGAAGGAGCAAAACAAACCTATTTTAATTGACTTTACTGGATGGGCTTGTGTGAACTGTCGTAAGATGGAGGAAAATGTATGGACGGATCCTGCAGTGTCTAGTTACATTAAAGATAATTTCATTTTAGTTTCTTTATATGTAGATGATAAAGAAATGTTGCCGGTGGATAAACGCTTTAAATACACAAGCAAAGCAGGCAATGAAAAAGATATTAATAGCGTGGGTGATTTATGGGCAACCTTCCAGGCCGAAAATTTTAACCAAGTAACACAACCATTGTATGTGGTAATAAGCCCCGAACAAAACTTATTATCCAATCCAGTAGGCTATACGCCCGATGTGCAGGAATACTTGCACTGGTTGCAATGCGGTGTAGCAAAAGGGAAAAAGTAAATGCATAAAAAAAAGGCTCCGAACTCGGAGCCTTTTTTTTTATAAACTCATTCCGCGCTCGTTCATCATCTTTCTCAAATTAATTAAACCATAACGCATTCTTCCCAAAGCGGTGTTAATGCTACAGTTGGTCATTTGTGCGATTTCTTTAAAACTTAAATTCGCATAATGTCTTAATACAATAATTTCTCTTTGTTCTTCAGGTAATAAGTCCACTAGTTCCTGAATATTACGATGCGTTTGCGTGCGCGTCATTTTGTAATCGGCAGGATGGTCGGAGTGTTTGATAATTTCAAACAAATCCTGGTCATCACTTGTTTTAATAGTAGGCGTGCGTTTTACTTTTCTAAAATGATCTACACAAAAATTATGTGCAATACGTAAAGCCCAAGGTAAAAACTTACCCTCATCGTTGTATTTGTTCAACTTTAAGTTGTTAATAATCTTAATGAAAATATCCTGAATTAAATCTTCAGCTAAATAACTATCCTTAACCATAAACAAGATAGCGTTATAAATCCTTTCTTGGTGACGATCAATTAAAGCATCAAAAGCACGGGTGTTTCCTTCCTGAAATAATTGAATCAATTCGTTGTCTGTGAGCTGTACAGTTTTGTTCATTTTTGTTTTTTTATAGGTCTTCGAAGGCTAAGTATAGGGGGTACTTAGTTGGGTTAGTGGTGGAAAATTACTCCCTATTACAATCCGTTTTTCATTTGTTGAAAACGAAAAATGGAGCTCGAGGATATCCACACAACTATCTTGTACCCAAATGCAAAACTTTATTGCTTTTGGTACAACCAATTGCTGCGGATTGTGTTATTTTGCTATATGGCGGTAGCTAAAAAAGGAAAGGATTCAATCGAAGTAGTAGGTGCAAGGGTACATAACTTAAAAAATGTGTCTGTTGCGTTTCCACGTGACCAGTTTATAGTGGTAACAGGCGTTTCAGGTAGTGGAAAGTCCTCTTTAACTATTGATACTTTATTTGCTGAGGGGCAAAGACGTTATGCGGAGAGTTTGTCCTCTTATGCTCGTCAGTTTATGTCGCGCATGGGTAAGCCCGATGTGGATTATATAAAAGGACTTTGTCCTGCTATTGCCATTGAACAAAAGGTAACCACCCGCACTCCACGCAGTACAGTGGGAAGTATGACCGAGATATACGATTACTTTAGGGTATTTTTTGCGCGCATTGGTAAAACCTTTTCTCCCATTAGTGGACAGGAAGTAAAAAAGCACGATGTGCAGGATGTACTTGCCTATATCCAAAAAGGCAAGGCGGGCGATAAGATGGTATTATTAGTACCTTTTAAACAACAAGCAAAAAGAGATATTGCCGAAGAGTTAAATATATTAGTGCAGAAAGGATTTACGCGTATTTATTTACGAACAGCCAAAGCACAGTCGGAGGTATTGAGGATTGAAGATGCATTGGAATTATCCAAAACCGAGTTGGCGAAAAAAGTAAAAGCGCATGATGTATATGTTTTAATAGATCGTATCGTAGTGAAAGAATTTGACGAGGACGATATTCACCGTTTAACCGATTCCATTGGTACTGCATTTTATGAAGGAGAAGGAATGTTGTGGGTAGAAAAAAACAATGATACCCTTCAAGATTTTAATAATAAGTTTAGTTTGGATGGAATGGAATTTGATGAGCCTTCGCCTAATTTATTTTCCTTCAACAATCCATATGGAGCCTGTCCTACCTGTGAAGGCTATAGTCAGGTATTGGGTATTGATGAAAACTTGGTGATTGCCAATCCATTTTTATCGGTGTATGATGGAGGGGTAGCTCCATGGAAAGGAGAAAAATTAAGTTGGTGGAAGGATCAGTTTGTAAAAGAGGCAGGTAAGACAGGGTTTCCCATTCATCAGCCTATCAACAAATTAACGAAGGCACAGTATACGCAACTTTGGAAAGGAACAGGAAAAGCATTGGGTATTGATGATTTTTTTAAAGATGTAGAAGCGCATTTATATAAAGTACAGTTTAGAGTTTTGTTAAGTAGGTATCGAGGCAGAACCAATTGCCCTGATTGTAATGGTTATAGAGTGCGTAAAGAAGCTTTATATGTAAAAATTGGTGGCAAGCATATTGGTGAATTATGTGCGATGCCAGTACGTGAATTACAACAATGGTTCAAGGATTTGAAATTGTCAGCACTTGATGCTGAAATTGCAAAGCGTATATTAATTGAGATAGAACAACGCTTACAAACTTTAATGGATGTGGGCTTGGGTTATTTAACCCTAAGCCGTTTAGCGAATAGTTTGAGTGGAGGCGAGAGTCAAAGAATACAATTAACAAGATGCTTGGGAAGTAATTTAACCAACTCTTTATACATATTGGATGAGCCCAGTATTGGATTGCATTCAAGAGATACGGAAAGGTTGATAAAAGTATTACAAAACCTCAGAGACCTCGGTAATACGGTAGTAGTGGTGGAGCATGACGAGCAAATAATGCGTCAAGCCGATCATATCATTGACATGGGGCCATTAGCCGCACATTTAGGAGGAGAAGTAGTAGCAGTGGGTAATGCAGCCGAACTTATAAAGGACAAGAAAAGTTTAACAGGAAAATATTTAAAGGGAGAATTATTTATTCCGATTCCGGCAAAAACAAGACCCGCTAAACATTTTATAAAATTAACAGGAGCGCATTTACATAATTTACAAAATGTAGATGTGGATTTTCCTTTACAAAGTTTATGTGTAGTAAGTGGGGTGAGCGGAAGTGGAAAAACAACTTTGGTAAAAAAGGTTTTGTATAACGCCTTGTTAAAAGCAAAGCAACAACCTACTGAATTAGTGGGAGGATATGCCGACTTAAAAGGCGATATGCATTTAATAGATGCCATTGAAATGGTGGATCAAAACCCAATCGGCAAATCATCGCGTAGCAATCCGGTGACCTATATTAAGGCATACGATGCAATAAGAGATGTGTATTCAAAACAAGCACTCTCCAAGATAAGAGGATTTCAGCCCAAACATTTTTCTTTTAATGTAGACGGTGGACGTTGTGATACCTGTAAGGGAGAGGGTGAGCAATTGGTGGAAATGCAGTTCTTAGCCGATGTGCATTTAACCTGCGAGGATTGTGGCGGAAAGCGTTTTAAAGAGTCGGTATTGGAAGTGCATTATAAAGGCAAAAGTATTTATGATGTATTGGAAATGAGTGTGGATGAAGCTATTGAATTTTTTAGCGAAGAAAAAAATATTGTACTTGCTATAAGTCCATTACAAGAAGTGGGATTAGGATATGTGAAATTGGGACAAAGTAGTAGTACATTAAGTGGTGGAGAGGCGCAACGTGTAAAGCTAGCCAGCTTCTTAGGCAAAGGCAAAGCCAATCAAAAAATGTTGTTCATTTTTGATGAGCCCACCACAGGATTGCATTTTCATGATATCCATAAATTATTAAAAGCGTTCAACGCATTAATTGATCAAGGACATTCCTTAATTGTAGTGGAACATAATACCGATGTGATTAAAGCCTCGGACTGGGTAATTGACATGGGCCCCGAAGCAGGAGATGCAGGTGGAACAGTCGTTTATGCAGGCATTCCAAGTGGCTTAGCCAAATGTAAGGCATCTCAAACTGGGAAATACTTAGGCTAAATTCTATGTAACTTATTGAAAAACAATTAATTACAAAAATAAAATTTGTTTTTGCAAATTATTATGTTTTAAATTTATGTAACTGAAAAATAGTTGCATAAATTTACATGACAAAAAAAGACAAACTAATAGAAAGGTTCTTAAGTATACCTAAGGACTTTACATTTGATGAGCTGAGCTCGCTACTACAAAGTATGGGTTTTGAGATTGAAAATAAAGGCAAGACCTCTGGATCAAGAGTTGCTTTTGTTCATGTAAATTTCAATAAACATATATTGATTCATAAACCTCATCCAAATAAAATTATGAATAGAGTTTATTTGAAAAATATTATTGTTGAACTCACTTTAAAACAAATTATATGAACAATACATTAAAATATAAAGGATTTTTTGCATCAGTTATTTTTAGTGATGAGGATAACATTTTGTTTGGTAAAATAGAAGGGATAGATGATTTAGTAATGTTTGAAGGTTCATCAGTTACTGAATTAAAGGCTATGTTTAGAGAAGCTGTCGAAGACTATATTGAAATTTGTAAACAAAGCAATAAGCCTTGCATAAAAAGTTTTAAGGGATCATTTAATGTTCGAGTAAAGCCTGAAATTCATCAAAGAGCTGCAATGATTGCAACTGCAAAAGGTATTAGCTTAAATCAATTAGTACAAAAAGCAATTGAAAGGGAGATTGAGGCAGCTTAGTTGCCAATGCCTAGCTTTTTCTTTTCTCTGTTGCTAAGCTCCTCCGCAATGATTTCAAGTGATCTTGTCGATTCGTATTTTTGATTTTCGGAAAGATTGGTGGAGGGTGCATTTTCATTTAAATAATAATAAGCTGGTAGGGGAGTAAGTATTTCTTTAATGTTATCAGTTCTAATTTTGTCTTCGTCTAAATAGAAAATAGAAAACAACATCATATATTTTTCCGAAGCCTTATTAAATACAGCAATGGGTTGTCCTGGTATAACATTGTCTCCGTTTTGGACCAAACAGTTAATTGGGGAGAGGATTGTATAAAATCCTAAAGTGCCATCTTTGTGTTGTATGTAAATCTTATTTCTGTCACTTGTAAAAACAGTGTTGTTCCCTTCGCCTTGTTTTAATTGATCATTAATATTATAAATAACTCCAGCCCTACTTGCACAAATTGTATCCCCTAATTCATATTTAAAACCTTGTGCATAAGAATAGCTATTGGACTGTTGACCTAAAATAGTGCTAAGTTTTGAAGTAGCAGTCACCAGCGTTGTTTTGCCAGTGGCGACAGGTAAAACATAATGAGTGTAATTATTTGGAGCCTTTCTAAATGCAACGCCAGGATAAAAACTATAAGAATAGTTTAGTGACCTGAAGCCTGCATTTTTATCAAGGGATAATCTGGTAACCTGAGACCTTCCAACATTAATGTTTGTGATGTATGGGTTACCTCCTCTATTATTGGTATAGCCTGAAAGATTTGTAAAATTAAGCTTGATAGTATATTTACAATAGGCAAGACTATTCGCATAAATGGCCACAGAGCCGTCGGGATAACTTTCATTCTCAAGCGTAATCAGTCCCGTTTGAGCATTTGTATTTAATGCAAGAAAGCTAGCGGCAAGAAGGAGAAGCAAATATTTTTTCATACAATTAATTTAAGGCCTTTTGTTTTATTAGTCGACTAATTACTGAAATCGATTTTTATTTAAGGGATTGCTACTTCTATTGCCATCACCCATTGGTACGGCAATCATTTGCGTGGTGACTTTTCTGGGAGGTAAGTTACCTATTGCATCCTTGCCAACAATTGGAGCTAAAACAATGGCTTGTTTATGCATAAAGGGTATTTTTCTATTATAATGCATTGCAGGAAGCCATTTAGTAGATCCCACAAAAATATTACCAATAGTTCTATCTAAAGCAGGGTTCGCTTTATTTGATAATAATGCTTCAGTCAC
>CANGIZ010000021.1 GCA_947454025.1 Bacteroidota bacterium
GCTCAATAATTGCTTAATTTTTACTCTTTGGTTGAACATAATCTTAAATTGTACTATTTGGACAGCAAAGATAACCCATAAAAAATTGTTTTTTTATTGAAAAAGGGGTTAACATTGCATTGGAAAGCGACGATTATTGATCTTATTTATTTCGTCCACCTTCAAACTGGTCCTGACATCTGGACCTCAACCTCAAAAAAGATTCTCAAAAGCCTCCGAAATTGATTCGAATTTTTAATAATTTATAAGATTTACAGTGCAAGAAAAAGACGACAAACCAAAAAGGGGACGTAAGCCCGTTGCTGCGCCCGCTGCTAAGTCAACCAAGTCCGAAAAACCAGCTCCAGCAAAGGAAGAAGCTGCTGCGCCAAGAGCGCGCAAGCCTATTGCTAAAAAGCCCGCTGCCGACGAAAACCCCAACCAAAGTATCGACGACAAAGCTTCTCAAATAGCTGCTCAATTATTTGGAGATGAAAGTGCTGCAAGCACTCCAGCGCCAACTACTACAGCTACCGAAGTTCAAGTAAGTACAACCGAGGGAACCGATCCTCAAACGGGTCAACCAACTGGTCAAAGTGCTAGTCAACAAAACAATGAATTCCGTGGCCAAAGAGGCCCTGGTCAGGGACAGCACCAACATCAAAACAGAAATCAACCGAAAAAAGAGCCCGCTTTTAATATTGAATTTGACGGCGCCATTCCTTCCGAAGGTGTTTTAGAAATGATGCCCGATGGATATGGTTTTTTAAGAAGCTCCGACTATAACTATTTATCCTCTCCCGATGACGTATATGTTTCTCCTTCTCAAATAAAATTGTTTGGATTAAAAACTGGAGATACGGTTCAAGGTTCGGTGCGTCCTCCAAAAGAAGGTGAAAAATATTTTGCTTTGACAAAAGTGGATTTTGTGAACGGCAAAAAGCCAGATGAAATTCGAGATCGTATTCCTTTTGATTATTTAACTCCTTTGTTTCCTTTTGAAAAATTAAATTTATATACTACTGCGAATAATTATAGCACGCGTATTATGGATTTGTTTACACCTATTGGAAAGGGTCAACGTGGATTATTGGTCGCGCAACCAAAAGTGGGTAAAACCATGTTGTTGAAAGAAGTGGCTAATGCCATAGCAGCTAATCACCCAGAATGTTATTTAATGGTGGTGTTAGTGGACGAGCGTCCTGAGGAAGTTACCGATGTAGAGCGTTCTGTAAAAGCAGAAGTGATTGCATCTACTTTCGATGAGCCTGCAGAAAAGCACGTGAAGGTTTCTACAATGGCTTTACAAAAAGCAAAGCGACTAGTAGAGTGTGGACACGACGTAGTAATTTTATTAGATTCTATCACACGTTTAGCACGTGCGCACAATACAGTTGCTCCAAGTTCTGGTAAAGTTTTATCAGGTGGTGTGGAAGCAAATGCAATGCAAAAACCAAAGCAATTTTTTGGTGCAGCCCGTAAAATTGAAAACGGTGGTTCTTTAACCATTATCGCTACAGCCCTTGTTGATACTGGTTCTAAGATGGATGAAGTTATTTTTGAAGAGTTCAAAGGAACAGGTAATATGGAATTGGTATTGGATAGACGTTTAGCAAATAAGCGTATTTTCCCTGCTATTGATTTAACCGGTTCAAGTACACGTCGCGATGATTTATTATTGTCGGCAGATGTGTTACAAAGAATGAATATTTTACGTTTATTCTTGAACGACATGAATACCGACGAAGCAATGAATGAATTATTAAAACGCATGCGCGGTACTAAAGACAACGAAGAATTTTTAGCCAGCATGAACCGATAGAAATTAAATAGCCCTTAAAAAAATTAAGGGCTATTTAATTTCAACTCTTATGATTTTTTATTTATGACCTAGTCCTTAAAATAATTATTATTCTCTATTTCCTCGCGTACTTTTTCTGGAACTAAATATCGAATTGTTAATCCTTCTTTTCGGTTGTTTCGAATAAGTGTTGCCGAAAGTTCTAACATAGGTGCTTCTAAATAATTCACTTTCGCACCATAGGTTTCGGTAATTTCAAAACCAGGTCGGCGATATACAATAAAGCTATAGTTTTTAATGAGCGTGTCGAAGTTTTTCCATTTCGGTAAATTTTGAAAACTATCTCCTCCCATAATTACAGAAAACTCGTGTTGTGGATATTGCTCTGTTAAATATGCGAGCGTATCAATGGTATAAGACGGTTTTGGTAATTTAAATTCAATATCCGAAACACGTAATTGCGGATCATCTTCAATCGCAATTTGTGCTAAGTGTAGTCGATCGTATTCGTTTAATAAACTACTTTGAGTTTTGTGCGGATTTTGAGGAGACACCACCAGCCAAACTTGTTTAAGATCTGAATGATTCGCAATATAACTTGCCACCATTAAGTGTCCGTTGTGGATGGGGTTAAAACTTCCAAAAAACAAGCCTATTTTCATCTTAATTAATTGATTATCAATTGTTTATATTAATTTACAGGAGTAATTAAAATGCTTTCAGCTTCGTCCATTCTTAAACTTAACTGATATCCAGCAACCGAAATACTAATTGGATCACCCAGTGGCGCTACTTGTTCAACCGTAATATATTCTCCTGGAATACATCCCATCTCCATTAATTTTAAAAAGATTTCATCGTTTTCAAATGAATGAATAATCCCCGATTCGCCAATATGTAGCTCAGATAATTTCTTCATAATAGTCAACAAATATACTTTCCTTCTTAGACAATGTCTTACGAATTTTGGAGCAATAATTGAGTCGAAAATTCGTATAAATATTTGAAAGACATTCAACTATGAGTATGACCATCTTCTTTAATAAAGCTGACAAGTCTATGACCCTTGGCAATCGAGTGGCGCTAAAAGCCTTTCTCGAAAAGCAAATGAAAAAAGAGGGAATCCGCATTGAGTGTCTTCAATATGTTTTTTGTTCTGATAAATATCTGTTGGACATAAATAAGCAGTTCTTAAACCATGATTACTATACTGATATTATAAGTTTCGATCTATCTGAAACCAAGGGTGAATTAATAGGAGACATATATATTAGTGTGGACCGTGTAAAAGAAAATGCTAAAACCTTAAAGACCACCCTAGGAAATGAGCTGTTAAGAGTGATTTTTCATGGAGCTCTGCATTTTTGTGGGTACAAGGACAAAAAGCCAGCCGATGCCAAGCTAATGAGGGCGATGGAGGACAAATGGCTGAAGGCTTACTTGAAGAGTGTTCCACGAGAAGGCGCAAAGCGTCTGATGAAATAACAAACTCCTTCAAGTGTTCCACGTGGAACACTTGAATAGATATAGAAAGAAATGCTATTTCGAGCGAACTTTGAGCGAAGCGATAGAGAGTCGAGAAATAGACATTTTTTCTATGGTATATATTGAAATACGAAAATTATATTACAGTGTTCCACAAGAACTCGCATAGCGAGTGATTAAAATTATAACTAAATATTAAAACGTTCCACGTGGAACGTTTTAATATAGATTACCATCTTATCTTTGCAACCTTATGTTTCCAAAATACAATGTCATAGTAGTAGGTGCCGGTCATGCCGGATGTGAGGCAGCAGCAGCAGCAGCCAATATGGGTAGTAAAGTATTACTCGTAACCATGAATATGCAGACCATTGCACAAATGAGCTGTAACCCTGCCATGGGGGGGATTGCTAAAGGACAAATTGTAAGAGAGATAGATGCACTAGGTGGTTACAGTGGGATAGTGTCCGATTTAAGTACGATTCAATTTAGAATGTTGAATAAAAGCAAGGGGCCTGCTATGTGGAGTCCGAGGACACAGAATGACAGACACTTGTTTGCTGCTAAGTGGAGAGAGCTATTAGAACAAACCCCTAATGTAGATTTTTACCAGGATTCAGTGAATGAATTAATAATAAAAAATGGAAAGGCTTGTGGGGTAAAAACAAGTCTTGGGCATTTGATTGAATCAGATGCCGTAGTCATTACAAGTGGTACCTTCTTAAATGGTATTATGCATATAGGGGAGAAACAAATTGGAGGGGGGCGTGTAGCAGAGAAAGCGGCTACGGGAATTACCGAACAGTTGGTTTCATTTGGAATGGAATCAGACAGACTTAAAACAGGAACACCCCCTAGGGTTGATGGAAGAAGTTTGGATTATACAAAAATGGAAGAACAAAAGGGTGATGAAGAAGTAGTAGGTTTTTCCTATTTAGACATCCCAAGAGTTAAAGCTGAAAACCAAAGATCTTGTTGGATAACCTATACCGACACGATTGTACACGATATATTAAAAACAGGATTTGACCGAAGTCCTATGTATGCTGGAAGAATTGAGGGTGTAGGTCCTAGATACTGTCCAAGTATTGAAGACAAAATAAATCGCTTTGCCGAGAGAGAGCGCCACCAGTTGTTTGTAGAACCCGAAGGTTGGAATACGGTTGAAGTTTATGTAAATGGATTTAGTACCAGCTTACCAGAAGAAGTACAATACGAAGCTCTTCGTAGAGTTCCCGGATTTGCCAATGCTCGAATGTTCCGTCCTGGCTATGCTATTGAATATGATTTCTTCCAGCCGACACAATTAAAATATACACTGGAAACGAAAGCAATTGAAAACCTGTTTTTCGCAGGACAAATCAACGGAACTACAGGTTACGAGGAAGCGGCTTGTCAGGGTATTATGGCAGGGATGAATGCACACCTCAAAATCAATCATAAAGAACCATTTATCCTACATCGTAGTGATGCCTATATTGGTGTACTTATAGATGATTTAATCGGAAAGGGAACTAATGAACCCTACAGAATGTTTACATCTAGAGCAGAGTTTAGAACCTTGTTAAGACAAGACAATGCAGATATTAGATTAACAGAAATTAGCCATAAGCTTGGTTTAGCAAGTGAGGAAAGAGTGCGTAGGGTTGAATTAAAAAACAACGAGGTAGCTGACATTAAAAATATTTTAAATACACACGCTATCGAACCAACTGAAATCAATTCATTCTTAGAAAGCATTGAATCTGCAACATTAAACGAAAAACAAAAAGCAGCGAAACTCGTTCTGAGACCGAATATCAGCTTACAACAAATAGTAGATAATAGTCAAACTTTACAGGCAAAATTAGTTGAAAAAGAAATTGAATTTTTAGAGCAGGCTGAGATTCAGGTGAAGTATGAAAGATATATCGAAAAAGAAAAGGAGATCGTTGAACGAATGGCATCATTAGAAAACCTAGTTATTCCAGATAGTTTCGATTATGATAAAGTCGCTGCACTTTCTATAGAGGCTTTACAAAAATTCAAAAAAATCAGACCCATCACCATCGGACAGGCCAGTAGAATTAGTGGAGTTAACCCAAGTGATGTTCAAATCTTAATGGTGTATATGGGAAGATAATGGTACAAAGTTCACCATCCATCAAAAAATAATTATTGCACTTTATTTCATATTAGTATTTTAGTAGCTTTAGATAATCTAAAATAAAATACAGTAGCGTATGAAGAGGATCTTTTTATGGCTAACCCTAATTAGTATAGGAGTTACGTCAAGTGCACAAGAGTCTTTTCCGGTAAACGGAGTTAGAGATATTCGTGCTGGCTTGTATGCATTTATAAATGCAACCATTGTACAAACCCCAACAACGAAAATCGAAAAGGGAATCTTGTTAATAAAACAGGGTAAAATTATTGCAGTGGGAACTTCGGTAGTAGTTCCAAAAGATGCGGTAGTGGTTGATTGTAAAGAAAAATACATCTACCCTTCATTCGTAGATGCATACACTGATTACGGAGTAGGTACACCAAAAAGACCTTCGGGCGGTTTTAATTATGGTGCTCCTGCGCAATTTGTATCAAACAAAGCCGGTGCTTATAATTGGAATCAAGCTATTAAACCCGAAGTGAATGCTTTTGAAGCTTTTGCTCCAGACGAAACAGCGGCAAGCGGATTTCGTAATAACGGATTCGGAACCGTATTTACACATATAAAAGATGGTATAGCAAGAGGTACAGGTGCAGTAGTCACCTTATCAACGGAAGATGCTCACCAAGCATTAATTAGAACAAAAGCTGCAGCAGTATATTCTTTCGAAAAAGGATCAAGTACACAATCTTATCCAAGTAGTTTAATGGGAAGTATTGCATTGTTGCGCCAAACCTATTTGGATGCAAAATGGTATCAAAATAAACCAGCTACCGAAGGAACCAATCTTTCTTTAGAAGCATTTAATGCAACACAATCTTTACCACAAATATTTGCTGCAGATGATAAGTGGTCTACATTAAGAGCAAACAGAATTGGAGCAGAATTTGGAGTTCAATATATTTTAAAAGGTGGAGATAATGGATACCAAAGAATTGATGAATTAGCCAAAACAAAAGCCTCTTTTATTTTGGGCGTAGATTTCCCAATTGCAATGGATGTTGAAGATCCAAATGATGCAAGATTTGTATCATTAGCTGATATGAAGCACTGGGAATTGGCACCAACAAATTTAGCTGCATTTGAAAAAGCTAATATTCCATTTAGTATTAGTGTTTCTGAAATGAAAGAAAGTAAGAATTTCTTTACTAATTTAAGAAAGGCAATTGCTGCAGGATTATCAGAAACAAAAGCTTTGGAAGCATTAACAAAAACACCTGCAACACAGATTGGAGTATATGATCAAGTGGGTTCTTTGGAAACGGGTAAATGGGCCAACTTTATTATAACCACTGAACCGGTATTTGCTAGTAATGCAAAAATTATTGAAAACTGGGTTCAAGGTAAAAAATATGAAGTAAACGAATCAGAGTGGAGCAGTTTTGCAGGAAAATATAAAGTAACAATATCAAACGCTGGTGTTACTACTGATTATAGTTTAGAAATTAAAAAAGATTTATCTGCTAATATTATTGGGGTAGATACATTAATGGCTAAGGTAACTGTGAATGATGCTTTAGTGAAATTAAGCTTTCCATCTAAAAAAGGAAAAGGAGCTGAGCAAATAAGATTGGGTGGTATCATTATGGGAAATAGCTGGGCTGGTACAGGATTAGATGCCGCTGGAAATAAAACAACATGGGCAGCAACTTATGTAAGTAATGTTGCACAAGTAGCAGAAAAGAAAAAAGAAAATGATTCGACCAAGGCTTTGGCAAAAGTTACCTATCCATTTGTTGGATTCGGAAACGAAACAATTCCTTCTCAAGAAACGATATTAATTAAAAACGCAACGGTTTGGACTAGTGAGAAAGATGGTGTGTTAAACAACACGGATGTTTTAATTAAAGCGGGTAAGATTTTAAAAGTAGGAAAGGGTTTAAGCGAAACAAGCGCAAAAATTATAGACGGAACGGGTAAGCACTTAAGTGCTGGGATTATTGACGAACACTCACATATCGCCGCATTGTCCATAAATGAAGGAGCACAGTCTGTAACTAGTGAAGTTCGTATTGGAGATAATATGAATCCTGAAGATATCAATATCTATCGTCAGTTAAGTGGTGGTGTTACAACATCACATATATTACACGGTTCTGCTAATACTATTGGTGGTCAAACACAATTAATGAAATTACGTTGGGGGGCTACCGATGAGGGTTTAAAATTTGCGGGTGCAGATCCATTTATCAAATTTGCATTAGGTGAAAACGTAAAAAGAACAACCTCTGCAAACAACAATCGTTTCCCAGATACAAGAATGGGTGTTGAGGAGGTTTTAAACGACGCCTTTGATAGAGCGGTGGATTATCAAAAAGCGATGAAAGCGAATTCAAATACAAGAAGAGATCTAGAGCTAGATGCTTTGGTAGAAATTATGAATAAGAAACGTTTTATCACTTGTCACTCATATGTGCAACCTGAAATTACTTATGCAATGCGCATAGGTGATAAATACGGATTTACTTTTAACACTTTTACGCATATATTAGAAGGATATAAAGTAGCAGATAAAATGTTAGCGCATGGTTCAAGTGCATCAACCTTCTCTGATTGGTTTATGTATAAGCAAGAAGTAGTGGACGCTATCGCTTACAACGCGGCAATCATGCAAAAAGTAGGCTTAAATGTTTGTATTAATTCTGACGACGCGGAAATGGCTAGACGTCTTAACCAAGAAGCGGGTAAAATTGTAAAATATGGTGGTGTTTCTGAAGAAGAGGCATTAAAGATGGTAACTATTAACCCAGCCAAAGCTTTACACGTTGCCGATAAAGTGGGTAGTATTAAAGTTGGTAAAGATGCAGACTTGGTATTATGGTCAGACAACCCTTTAAGTATTTATGCAAAATCTCTTTATACGATTGTGGATGGTGTAGTTTATTTCGATAGAACAAAAGATGAAGAAATGCACAAGGCGGTTGCTGCTGAAAGAGCTCGTTTAATTCAAAAGATGTTGGGCGAGAAAAAAGCAGGAGCGCCTACAAGACCGGCTACAGCAAGCTTACAAACCATATTAAACTGTGGCGATCACGAACACGCCGATGGAATGGCAACAATTTACGAAAACGAAAAAAACTAAACCATGCAAAAGAAATATTCTAGTTTATTTATATTGTCTCTTGCATTGTTCGCTAAGGCTGCAATTGCACAAGAAACGATTTATCCGGCTGGTCCTCAACAAGGAACAACAGCTATTACACACGCAACTGTTCACGTAGGAAACGGAACCGTAATAACCGATGCAACAGTTGTATTTGAAAAAGGAAAAATTACTGCTGTAGGTGCTGGTGTTGCAATACCAGCTAACGCAACGCTTGTAGATGCTACAGGAAAACAAGTATATCCAGGTTTAATATTATCTAATTCTTACTTAGGTTTAAAAGAAGTAGCTAATGGAGTAAGGGGTAGTAATGACCTTGTAGAAATTGGAGAAAACAACGCGAGCATTCGTTCTTTGGTTTCTTACAATACCGATTCTAAAATCATTAATGTATTAAGAGCTAATGGAATTTTATTGGCACACGTAGCACCAGAAGGGGAGTTGATTGATGGACAATCAAGCGTTGTGCAATTAGATGCCTGGAATTATGAAGATGCTGCCTATAAATCAGATATAGGTCAGTTTATAGAACTGCCTTCGTTTATCGTAAGAACAAGAGGTCGTGGATTTATGCGCAGCGCAGCTACTGCAGATCCAATTAAAGAAGCAATGGCAAAAGTAGAAACAATCAAAAAGTTTTTTACAGAAGCGAAAGCATATTTACAAGAAAAAAACCACGTTGCTAACAACCTGAAATTTGAAGCAATAAGACCATTATTTGAAGGAAAACAAAAATTGTTTGTACGTGCAAACGAAGTTAAACAAATCTTAATTGCTATTGAATTGGGGAAACAATTTGATGTAAAAGTGGTGATAGTTGGTGGTGCAGAAAGTTTCCAAATTGCGCCTATTTTAGCTTCAAATAATATTCCAGTAATATTAGACCAACAACACGCATTACCTAGTACGGAGGATGACGATATTGATCAGCCATATAAGCTTCCAGCACAATTATCAAAAGCGGGTGTATTGGTATCTATTAGTGATATGAGCGAAAACACAAAGCAAAGAAACTTAGCTTTTAATGCTGGAACTGCAGCTACATATGGCTTAACTAAAGAAGAAGCATTAAGTACTATTACCTTAAACAGTGCAAAAATTTTAGGTATAGACGATATCACTGGTTCTATAGAAACTGGAAAAGATGCAAATGTCATTATTAGCGAAGGCGATATTTTAGATATGCGTGGAAACCAGTTAATCAAGGCTTATATACAAGGAAGAGACGTCTCCTTGGATAATAAACAAAAACAGTTGTACGAACGCTATAAGCACAAGTATAAAATAAAATAATTGAGTTGTTCATACCAACTCACTATTGATCGCTTGTTTTAATTTACATCCCTGACACGAAAGTGTTGGGGATGTTTTTTTTGCTACCTTAGCAGCATGGCTAAGAAACTATATTTATTAGATGCATTGGCGCTTATTTATAGGGCCTATTATGCATTGATACGTACACCAAGAATTACAAGTACAGGTATAAATACCAATGCTCAATTTGGTTTTACAAACACCTTATTAGAAATTATAAAAAAGGAGAATCCATCACATATTGCAGTATGTTTTGATACACATGCACCAACCGAACGTCATACCGATTTTACCGATTACAAAGCAAATAGAGAAGAAGCACCAGAAGACTTAATAAGTTCTTTGCCGCATATTAAAGCCATTATTGAGGGTTTTAATATACCCGTGGTAGAATGTGATGGTTACGAGGCAGATGATGTAATTGGTACCCTAGCTTGGCAAGCAGCTGACTTAGGATATGAAGTATATATGGTAACACCCGATAAAGACTATGGACAATTATTGGTAAAGCCCAATGTGTATATGTGGAAGCCACCCGCGTTTGGTAACGAACGAGAGATATTAGATGCAGAAAAAATTAAAGCAAAATGGGATATCGCCCGTGTTGATCAGGTAATAGATATGCTTGGATTAATGGGAGATGCAGCAGATAATATTCCCGGTATTCCAGGAGTAGGAGAAAAAACAGCAGCTAAATTATTAAAGGAATATGATACCCTTGAGGGCGTATTAGCCAATGCGGATAAAATAAAGGGCGCAATGGGTGAAAAAGTGAGAGCTGGTGTAGATTCAGCAATAATGAGCAAAAAATTAGCAACCATTATTACCAACGTTCCTGTGCAATTTCACGAAGAAGATTATAAATTATCGGAAAAAAACATTCCCGCACTTACCGAAATATTTAATCTATTAGAATTTAAAACGCTTGGTAAACGTATACTGGGTAGTGATTTCGAAGTGGTTTCAGAAAATGCAAAAGGAGAGAAAGACGCAGTGCGTCTTTCGATGAAGGAGCAAACCGACTTATTTGGTAATGCAGTAAAGCCTCTTAAAGAGAAAGTTATTAAAACAAAAACAATAATATTAGACTCAGCTCAAGGCACACAATCTGTTTTAGAACCCAATGATGAAGAATCTAAAGAACTTGTTACTACCGAGGAAGACAACATACCACAATTAGTTGTCAATAAAAATATTGGTAATACAACACATGCATATCATTCCGTAGTGGGAGAAGATGCAATAAATAATTTAGTAAGTGTATTACAAAAAGAAAGAGAAATTTGTATCGACACGGAAACAACCGGAATAGATGCAAACAATGTTCAATTAGTAGGTTTAAGTTTTTCCATAAAAGAGCATGAAGGATATTTTGTACATGTTGCAAATGAAGGTGATGGTGAAGAGGGTGCTAAAAAAATATTGAACCATTTTAAACCACTATTTGAAAATCCAAATATTACCTGGATTGGTCAAAACTTAAAATATGATTTTTTAGTACTTAAATGGTATGGTGTAGAATTAAAGGGTTACACTTTTGATACGATGTTGGCTCATTATGTAATTGAGCCTGAAGGCAGGCGTAGCATGGATTTGCTAAGTGCTCAATTTTTAGGATATGAGCCAGTATCTATTGAAACGCTTATTGGAAAGAAAGGTAAAAACCAAGGTACAATGCGTGATGTACCGCTAGAACAGATTACAGAATATGCTGCAGAAGATGCAGATATCACCTTACAATTAAAACACTGCTTTGATCCATTAATAATTAAAAGGGGTGTAACCAAAGTTTTTGAAGAAGTGGAAAATCCTTTGGTGCGTGTTTTAGTTGACATGGAATATGAAGGTGTAAAAGTAGACACCGCATTTTTAAGTGATTATAGTAAGGTGTTGGAGGAAGAGGCAAAGAAAAGCGAGGAAAAGGTATTTGAACAAGCCGGCGTACGTTTTAATCTTGCATCCCCTAAACAATTAGGAGAAGTATTATTTGATATTCTAAAATTAGATCCTAAAGCAAAGAAAACAAAAACGGGACAATATGCTACAGGTGAAGATGTATTGTCGAAAATGTCATCAAAGCATAAGATTGTAGATGACATATTAAACTTTAGAGAGTTGACAAAGTTAAAGTCTACTTATGTTGATGCAATACCAGAACTGATTAATCCAAAAACAGGAAGGATACATACTAGTTATGCTCAAGCAGTAGCTGTAACCGGAAGATTGAGTAGTACAAATCCAAATTTACAAAACATACCCATCCGTTCAGAGAGGGGTCGTGAAATTAGGAAAGCCTTTGTGCCAAGGGACCCGAGTCGTGTTTTAGTAAGTGCGGATTATTCTCAAATTGAATTAAGAATCGTTGCCGCAATAAGTGGTGATCCAAATATGTGCGAGGCTTTTAAACTAGGAAAAGACATTCATACTGCAACAGCAGCTAAAGTATATGGTATACCAGAGGCGGATGTTACGAAAGAAATGAGGTATAAAGCAAAGAGTGTCAACTTTGGAATTATTTATGGTCAAGGTGCCTTTGGTTTGGCAGAGAACTTAAATATATCTAGAACCGAAGCAAAAGAAATTATAGATAACTATAAAAAAGAGTTTCCGAATATTCAAAAATATATGGATGAGCAAATCAACAAAGCAAAGGAATTGGGTTTTGTTGAAACACTAATGGGGCGCAAGCGTTGGTTAAGAGATATTAATAGTAGCAATTTTACTGTACGTGGATTTGCAGAACGAAACGCTATTAATTCACCCATTCAGGGCTCTGCTGCAGATATGATAAAACTAGCTATGATTCGTGTTCACAAGGAAATGAAAAAGAAAAACTGGGAATCTAAAATGATTTTACAGGTACACGATGAATTGGTATTTGATGCAGTAGCATCTGAATTACCTGATCTTAAAGAATTAATCCTATCCTGTATGACAGGAGCAATGATATTGCCTAATGATGTACCGGTAGAAGCAGAGATTGGCGTAGGTAAAAACTGGTTAGAAGCACACTAGATAAAAATATACTAGGTAATAATATACTAGGCTTTCTTTTTATAAACCGGCACCGTACTGCAAGGTTCGCCATACATGATGCTTTTAACTACAGGACGTAATTTATGTGTAATGGCTACATAAGCGGACTCACCTATTGGTGTTTCACCACATCCTTTAATCACTACGCGTTGGTCGTTGTAATCTTGTTCGTTAATTAAAGCAATTTTTTCTAATAATAACTGTTCGCGAACTTTGTTTTCGTCACCAAAATAAACAGCTTTTGCATAGGGTTGTAGTGCAGATACAATAAGCATATTGGCCCACATTGGAATAATTGCATCAGTAGAACAATATATTCCCACTATTTTATCTTGATAAGAAGCCCAATCGGTGCTTAGTAAAGAAGCGCGAAAATCCTTCTCCTTTAAAATAAGCTCCATAAATAAATAGGGCTTTATATCAAACAATACGATTTCATTGCTTGGTAATAGAGAAGCAAGATCAAAGGATATGATTCCACTTTCAGTAACCTTATTGTTTAAAAGTTCAGACATAATGTAAAATTACAAAAAAAGCCTCCAAATTGGAGGCTCTTTCTTTATAGCAATTATTAACTAGTATAATTTTGATCGATTGTCTTCGATTTTTGCAATTTTCTTTAAAGCAAGGTTTGTTCTAAACATTACACTTCTTGTTCTGTTTAAAGCTTCTTCTTTATAAAAATTAGCATCTTGTTGAGCTTGTTTAGCACCTATATTATTCACCGACAAAACGTAAACACCAGCATTACCAGCAATTGGAGTGCTAACCTTGTTCAACAAAGATTTATTAAATGCTGCTCCAACTAATTTTGGTTCATTACCTAAACCAGGGATCATAGAATAATTAAAGTTTAAGCTATCTGCTTTTTGTACCATCGCTTTCGCGCTAGAGGCGATTGCATCTAAAGTATTACCCTTTAAAGTAGCTTTGATTTTTTCTGCTTTCTTTTGATCTCTAACAATACCTTCAACTTGTGGACGAGCCGCTTCTACACTTGCTAAACCCTCTTTATCTTCAGCAGTAATAACAGCAACTACATAAGTATCGCCAATTTCAAATGCTTCAGAAACGTCATTTACTTTTTTCTCGTTCATCCATCTTACCAATTGTCTTGCTTCGCCAATGCCTTGTATTTCAAAATCATTTGCTTTAATACCTGTTGCAGGTAAAACTTGTTTACCTAATTTAACAGCATTTTCATTAAATGATTTTACATCTTTACTAGTTGCAGCAAATTGAGCTGCTGCTGCAGAAGCAGCATTGATTGTTTCATTACTTGGCATAATTGACTTGGACAAATAAGCAATTTTGTATGCAGGACCTCTTTGTGTTTGCTTTAAAATTTCAATATAATGATAACCGAAATCTGTTTTAATAACACTCTTTGTTCCAACATTATTATCAAAAGCAAAATCGTTAAATGCTGGAACCATTTGTGCTTGAGCAAACATACCCAAGTTTCCCCCTTTTGATTTACTTCCACCGTCATCAGAATATTGAGCAGCCAATGCCTCAAATGATGCACCACCTTTAATTGCAGTACTAATACTATCAATTAATTTTTTAGCACTACTGTCATCTCTAACTTGTTGTCCATTTTGTGGATTATTGGTCGCAATTAAAATATGTCTAACACTCGCGCTATCTGGCCATTGTTTAGTACCTAATACTTTTGCAATAGTATAATTACGTCCGTCAACATAAGGTCCATAAAGATTACCAACACCTACACTTAACACAGAATCTTTTTGAGGAATTTGTAGGGTTTTCTTGCTGATATAACTATTGTAGAAAGGAATTTCAGTCCCTACTTTATTTAAATAAGCACCGGCATCGGTTGCGTTTTTAAATGCTTCTTTTAAAGAAAGGATATCATTTTTTGTAGCTAAAGAATCTGCAGCAGTAGGTGCAGCACTAAATCCTACGTATCCAATATTTTTTGAAGCTTCTTCAACTTGGTAAGCCGCTGCATTGTCTTTTAAATAAGCAGCAATCTCATCGTTTGATACTTTAATAGTACTATCTGAAATTGTAGTATAAGGTACATTTACGAAATTGATAGATGCAATTGAATTAGATTCAGCATATTGCTTTTCAGCTAACCATTTAGGCATTTGTACACCCTTCACTACTAATGCTTGGTATTTATTTCTAATTCTATTTTGGATAGAAGGTTCAATATAAAATTTTTCAATTTGTTTAATCTGATCTTTATTCTTTCCTTTTTTAATTTGTGCAATAGCATTCTTTGCATCATTCACTTTAAATTCACCAGTATTTTTATCGGTGAACTCTTGTTTGAACGGTGATTCATTACCAAATAATACATCTGATAGTTCTTTTGAACCAACAGTAATACCTAATTTATTTCCTTCTGTTTCAAACAATAATCTATCTACTTCTTGATTCCATAAATATCCAATCATTTGTTCTTTCTTAACACCTTGTGATGCATAGTTCTGAACTTGGATATCAACTTTCTCATCAAACTCTACTTTATTAATTACTACGCCATTTACTTTACCTAAAGTAGAAATATCATTCGTACCTCTTTTACGGCCAATACCGTCTTGTAAAATAAATGCGATTAACGCAACTGCAATAATACCAAAGATGATCCAAGCACCTCTTTCTCTAATGTTCTGAATAATTGACATATATACTATAATTATAGGTGGCAAAAATAAAGGATTCTTGCAACTAAATGCAGGTATAAAGCCAATTTCACATGTATTTTTTATCTAAAATGTCATTTAAAAATACACATATACTAAGTGGATAAATTAATTTTCCGTGGATATCCTCTAATTTTCAGTGAATAAACCTTAATAAGTTTAGAATAACTATCAATGTAAAATTCATTAGAAGGTGATTTGTTAAAAAAACCTTCCATTTATACCCGTGAATTAACAGTGAATAAATTGGGGATTATAATTTTTATAAATTTCTATCATTGAAATAATCCAAAATAAGAACATATCAAATTCAATCAGAGTAATACTTTCATTACTCTTTAATAATATAAAAATTAGAAATGTGTATTCAAAATAGTATTGTTAATAACTAAGATATACACTTATACACAGGGGTAATAGTATTAGGTTCTTTATATAAATGTATTATAGTTTAATACTACAATAGAAATTAACATTCAGTTTAAAACCAGAATTGGGTGCCTATTTCAAAATACACTACTTTTATTCAAGTCCATACAAAAGGGTCTATTTAGTATTGAATTAATACTTTAATTAGTAATCCTAAAAAATACTAAATTTATTGCTAAATAATAAAACAATGAAAATCAATAAGTTAAATAATATTTTAAATATATCTTACAAAGATAACTAATCTAATTAGTAAAATTTTACTAAATATTTTAGTTTATTAACAAAATATCCCTATCTTCACTTAAATATTCAAAGAAAACATAAAACGATTAACCATGAGTACTGCAAATGCTGAAAAATTAAAAGCCCTTAAGTTAACAATCGATAAAATCGATAAGGATTATGGAAAAGGTAGTGTGATGATGATGAATGAAAGAAGTCAAGAACCACAGGAAGTAATTTCAACTGGTTCAATCGGATTAGATACTGCATTGGGAATTGGTGGATTACCAAAAGGAAGAATTATAGAAATATATGGACCAGAATCATCTGGTAAAACAACAGTTGCAATTCATGTAATTGCAGAGGCACAAAAGAAAGGTGGAATGTGTGCAATCATAGATGCGGAACATGCATTTGATAGTGCATATGCAAAAAGATTAGGAGTTGATGTAGATAATTTATTAGTTTCTCAACCTGATTATGGTGAGCAAGCTTTAGAAATTGCAGACCGTTTAATTTTATCTGGTGCAATTGATGTAGTGGTTATTGACTCAGTTGCTGCCTTGGTTCCAAAGAGTGAATTAGAAGGAGAAATGGGTGATTCTAAAATGGGATTACATGCAAGATTGATGTCTCAAGCATTGAGAAAATTAACTGCAACCATTAATAAAACAGGTACCGTTTGTATTTTCATTAACCAATTAAGAGAAAAAATTGGAGTAATGTTTGGTAACCCTGAAACAACAACAGGAGGTAATGCATTAAAGTTTTATGCTTCTGTTCGTTTAGATATTCGTAGAATGGCACAAATTAAAGATGGTGATGAAGCTGTGGGAAATAGAGTCAAAGTAAAAGTGGTGAAAAATAAAGTGGCACCGCCTTTTAGAGCAGCAGAGTTTGAAATTATTTTTGGAGAAGGTATTAGTAAAATTGGAGAAATTATTGATATGGGTGTTGAATTAGAAATTATCAATAAGAGTGGATCTTGGTTTAGTTACGAAGGAAATAAACTAGGTCAAGGACGCGATTCAGTAAAAACAATCTTACACGATAATCCAGAAATGGCAAATGAAATTGAAGCAAAAATTAGAGCAAAAATTGCTGCAAAAGTAGAGGAAGCAGCAAGTAAATAATATTTATCTTGTTTTTTAAAGGTTAGTAGGTACGGACCGCATCATTTATGGTGCGGTTTTTTTATATTTATAAAAAAAAGAATTGATTCGAGTTTTAAAATTATTCATCCGATCAGCACTTTGGTTATTTTGTAGTGATATACAAATTAAAAACAAACACCTTTTAAAACAAGATGGTCCTTTATTAATTATAGCAAATCACCCAAATTCTTTTTTAGATGCAATTATAATTGGTGCGCAATATAAAAGAAAGGTCTATTTTTTAGCGAGAGGAGATGCATTTACTAAAAAACATCACCGCTTTTTATTGGGTTTATTAAATATGATTCCGGTTTACCGATTAAGGGAAGGAAAACAATTTTTACATTTAAACGAATTTGCATTTAATGAGTCTATTAAACTATTAAAAAAGGGGGAAGCCGTTTTAATATTTATTGAAGGCACCTGTATCAACTCACATGAATTACAACCCTTTAAAAAAGGGACTACTAGGATATTAGAGGGAGCCCATAAACAGGGCGTTTTTCCAAACGTACAAATTGCGGGAATTGCATATAATCAACTAAGAGGTATTGGAAAGAAAGTAAACATAAGCTTGGCACAAATGAATATAAACCAATCCATTCTTATAGCAAAAGACAGGGTTGAATTTAATAAAAACGCATTTGAACTATTACATCAACAAATATTTCCATCCCAAATTCCGACAAGAATCAAGAAGAATCTATTCTATTATTTACATTATCCATATTATCACTGGCTTGCTCAAAAAGTAGCTAAAAGAACAAAGAATACTGTTTTTTATGATTCTGTATTATTTAGTTTACTTCTATTCACCTATCCCCTCTTTTTATTAATATTATCGAGCATACTATATATAATTCACATACCGCTACCAATAATTTTTGGTACCTTGTTAAGTATACCGTTATTAAGTAAACGCACCATAGAAGTATAAATTTAAAAAGAAAAAATAGATGGAAAAAAATATGCGCACACTGGGACGCCGAAAAAAAATTGCATTAATCGCCCACGATAATAAAAAAAAGGATCTCATAGAATGGGCAATTCACAATAAAATTGAACTATCCAAACATTCTTTAGTAGCAACAGGAACGACAGGTAAATTAATTGAAGAAGCGCTTGACCAGCCCGTAGTAAAACTATTAAGTGGACCATTAGGGGGTGACCAACAAATTGGAGCGATGATTGCAACAGGTGATATTGATGTAGTATTTTTCTTTTTTGATCCCATGGAAGCACAACCACACGATAGTGATGTAAAAGCTTTATTAAGATTGGCAGTTGCCTGGAACTTACCAATGGCCTGCGATCGAAGCACTGCCGACTTCCTAATGACCTCAAGATTTATGCAGGAAGAATATCAATACCAACTTCCGAACTATACCCAATATTTAAACAGAAACATTTAATTCAAAATATATTACATGAAAAAGCAAGCACTGGTATTTTCATTATTGTGTTTTATAATCACTAACACAAAAGCACAACAAAGTTTACTTGGTTTTAAATCAAGTGACGCAGAAATTATAAATGAAAAAATTTTTGACGCCCAATTAAGCGCAAAGAGAGTTGGAGAAAATATAAAAAAACTATCTTCTGTTCCACACCATGTTGGATCAGTAGGTGGAAAAATGGTGGCAAGTGAAATTGCAAAAGTTTTTAAAGAAGCGGGTTGGGATACAAAAATTGAAACCTATCAATTAATGTTTCCAACGCCTATAACAAGAACCCTAGAAATGTCGGGGGTGACTAATTATAAAGCAAAATTAAAAGAGACGCCATTAAAAGAAGATGCAACCTCAAACCAAGCTGATCAATTACCAACGTACAATTGCTGGAGTGCAGATGGTGATGTAACATCAAATCTTGTATTTGTAAATTACGGACTACCCGAGGATTATGAAACATTGGCCAAGTATGGTATTGACGTAAAAGGAAAAATTGTGATTGCGAAATATGGTAGAAGCTGGAGAGGTATTAAACCAAAAGTTGCACAAGAACACGGAGCAATTGGTTGTTTAATTTATTCTGATCCTGCAGATGATGGATATGGTGCAGGTGATGCATATCCTGTTGGTGCATTTAAAAACGATCAAACGGTACAAAGAGGATCTATTATGGATATGGTAATTTATCCCGGTGATCCTACCACGCCGAATATTGCTTCCATTGAAGGTGCTCCAAGAGTTGACCACAACGATGCTAAAAATTTATTAAAAATCCCTGTATTGCCAATTAGTTATGGCGACGCAACTCCATTATTAAAAGACATGGCGGGTCCGGTGGCACCAAGAGAATGGGGTGGTGGACTTCCTTTCACCTATCATATTGGACCAAGCACTTCTCAAGTACATTTAAAATTAGCTTTTGACTGGAAATTGAGACCAGGCTTAGATGTAATTGCTACTATTAAGGGTAGTGAATTTCCAGATCAATGGGTAATAAGAGGTAATCACCACGATGGCTGGGTAAACGGCGCAGCCGACCCGATTAGTGGTATGGCTGCCGAATTGGAAGAAGCCATTGCTATTGGTGGTTTATTAAAACAAGGTTGGAAGCCAAAAAGAACTTTGGTGTATTGTGCTTGGGACGCTGAAGAACCAGGATTAATGGGATCAACCGAATGGGTAGAAAACCATGCAGCAGAATTACAAACAAAAGCAGTTGCTTACATAAACTCTGATGGAAACGGAAGGGGCTTTTTGGGTGCCGAAGGTTCTCACGCGTTCGCGCCATTGATTACAGAAATTAGCAAAACCGTAATAGATCCACAAACTGGTGTTTCGGTTTTTGAGCGATCAAAAGCAGCACGTGCTGCAAGCGCGACAAGTACGGCTGCAAAAAAAGAAGCATTTCAATCAACCGCATATCCTTTAGGAGCAATGGGTTCGGGATCTGATTATTCTTCCTTTATACAACACTTGGGAGTTCCGTCATTGAATATTGGTTATGGTGGTGAAGACGAGGGCGGAGAATACCACTCTATTTATGACTCTTATGATATGTATCGACGTTTTAAAGATCCAACTTTTGCATACGGAGTAACGCTTGCTCAAACAACAGGAAGAGTGGTAATGCGTCTTGCAAATGCCGATGCATTACAATTTGATTTTACTGAATTACACAAAACAGTAAAAGGATATATTACAGAATTGATGAACAATGTGGACCAATTACGTGAAAAAGCAAAAGTAGAAAACGAATTGGTAAACAACAGTGTGTATGTATATGCTGCAGATAAAACCGAAAATTTGAAACTTCCAGTTTTATTACCCGAAGTGCCTTACATTGATTTCACATCGGTATTAAACGCTTTGGCTCATTTAGAAAAAGCGGCCGCTGGCGCGGAAGCAGCTAAAAAAACAGCAGATGCTAAAAAATTGGCAGAGATCAATTCAAAAATTTATACTGCAGAACAACAATTATTAACCAACGCGGGTTTACCTCGTCGTCCTTGGTTTAAACATAGTTTGTATGCCCCAGGTTTTTACACAGGATATGGTGTAAAAACGGTCCCAGGTGTTAGAGAGGCGATTGAACAAAAAAATTGGGCAGAAACAAATGAGCAAATGGGCGAAGTGGCAAAAGCAATTGATAGACTTTCTGTTTATTTAGAAGCATTATAGGGTGTACCTTTGGGTATGCCATTTAAACTTCAATCTAATTATACCCCCTCGGGAGATCAACCTAGTGCAATTGCGCAGTTGACCGAGGGGGTTTTAAATGGAGATAAGTACCAAACCTTGTTGGGCGTTACAGGTAGTGGTAAAACATTTACCATTGCCAATCTAATTCAAAACGTACAACGTCCCACACTAGTGCTTACGCATAATAAAACACTGGTTGCGCAATTGTATGGAGAGTTTAAAAGTTTTTTTCCCGACAATGCCGTAGGCTATTTTGTTTCTTACTATGATTATTATCAACCCGAAGCTTATTTGCCAACATCAGGCGTTTATATTGAAAAGGATTTAAGTATTAATGAAGAATTAGATAAATTAAGACTACAAGCCACCGCACAATTATTAAGTGGAAGAAGAGATATTATTATTGTTGCGAGTGTGAGTTGTATTTATGGAATGGGCAATCCTACTGAATTAGAAAATGGAATTATTCGAATTCACAAAGGACAAACTCTTGCAAGACAAGCATTTTTACATGCTTTGGTGAATGCATTGTATCACCGATCGGTTACAGAATTTGATAGAGGTGCGTTTAGGGTGAATGGAGACACCGTAGATATTCGTTTGCCTTATGTAGATTATGGATATAGAATTACCTTTTTTGGAGACGAGATTGAAGAAATAGAAACCATTGAAATTGAAACTGGAAAAAGAATTGAGCGCATGGAAAATGCAGCCATTTTTCCAGCGAATTTATATTTAGCACCCAAGGATATGGTGCAACAAATTATTTATGAGATACAGGATGAGATGCGCGCTCAGGTGGAGTATTTTAAAAAGGTAGGAAAACCGCTGGAAGCCGCAAGAATAAAGGAACGTGTGGAATATGATATCGAAATGATTAGAGAGTTGGGATATTGTACAGGTATTGAAAACTACTCTCGATTTTTTGATAGACGCGTGCCCGGAACAAGACCCTTTTGCTTATTAGATTATTTCCCTAAAGATTTTATTTGTGTGATTGACGAGAGTCACCAAACCATTCCACAAATTTGCGGAATGTATGGAGGAGACCGAAGTAGAAAAATGAATTTAGTGGAATATGGATTTAGATTGCCAAGTGCGATTGATAATAGACCCCTCAATTTCACCGAGTTTGAAAACATCATTGGACAATCCATTTTTGTAAGTGCTACACCGGGAGAATATGAATTAGAAAAAACAGATGGATTGATTGTAGAGCAGGTAGTAAGGCCAACGGGATTATTGGACCCGCCAATTGAAGTGCGCCCTACAAAAAACCAAATTGACGACCTGTTAGAAGAAATAGCAATGCAAGTAGAAAAAGGCGACCGCGTTTTAGTAACCACGCTTACTAAAAAAATGGCAGAAGAAATGGATCGCTTTCTGCAAAAAATTCAAATCAAATCTAAATATATTCATAGTGATATTGATGCACTTGAACGAGTGGAAATTTTGCGCGAACTAAGACTCGGCATAATTGATGTATTGGTTGGGGTGAATTTATTAAGAGAGGGATTAGACCTTCCTGAAGTTTCATTGGTAGCGGTATTAGATGCAGACAAAGAAGGTTTTTTAAGAAATGAAAAATCATTGACTCAAACAGCAGGCCGTGCTGCAAGAAATGCCAATGGTCGTGTTATTTTTTACGGCGATAGCATTACAAAAAGTATGCAGCGCACCATTGACGAAACCAATCGCCGCCGCGAAAAACAAATTAAATACAACACCGAACACCATATTACACCCACTACGGTGGTAAAAAGCATTGAGCAAGTAATGGCGCAGGGTTCGGTTTTAGATATTAAAGGCTATACGCTTAATAACATGAACGTGCGTACCACCGACGAGATTAATGTATTGGCCGAAGACGGCGCAAACTATAGCGCATATAAAACGGTTCCTCAATTAGAAAAAGCCATTAAGGATACTAAAAAACAAATGGATAAATTTGCCAAAGCCCTAGATTTTATGGAAGCTGCAAAAATAAGAGACGAAATGTTTTTATTAGAAGCACAACTAGAAAAAATGAAAGCGGCAAAATAATAATTGAGCAAAAAAATAAATAAACAATGTCCGATATTTTACATGCAATATATACAGGTTTACTGCAAACGGGTTGGGTGGAAGCGGTTGCTGTAATAGCGGGAATCGCATCGGTTTGGTATAGTAAGAAAGAAAATATCTTAGTGTTCCCCACAGGGCTTATTAATACCGTCTTTTACATCTATTTAAGTTATAAAGGACACTTATTGGGAGAGGCAAGTGTGAATTTATATTATACCATTATGAGTTGTTATGGTTGGTATTTGTGGACCAGAAAAAAAGAAGATCACCAAACCCTTGTATTACAAATCACACACAGTTCAAAAAAAGAATGGTTACAACAGCTAGGTTTTTTTACCCTGTTTTATATTGTTATTTATGTAGCACTATCCTATGCTAAAACAGCATTTGCTCCCGAAGCGATTCCTTGGGCTGATGCTTTTGCAAGTGCCACGGCTTATACGGGTATGTGGTTAATGGCTAAGAAAAAAGTGGAGAGTTGGATTTGGTGGATACTTACAAATATGGCATCTATTCCTTTGTATTTTATTAAAGGGTATGCGTTTACGAGCGTACAGTTTATTGTATTATTAATATTAGCCTTTGCTGGATTACAATCTTGGAGGCAAAAGGCAAATTTGTCAAAAAAATAAACACCAAGTATACTACATGAACAAGGTTAAAAAAATTGTGATATTGGGTCCGGAGTCTACAGGTAAATCAACACTTTGTGCAGCATTGGCAAAACACTACAACACGCTATGGTGTCCAGAATATGCACGTGCGTATTTGTCCGAACACGGCACTGATTATAACTATGATAATTTATTAACCATTGCCAAGGGGCAATTAGCGGGCGAAGATGAATATGTGCAAAAGGCAAACGAACTGTTAATAATTGACACAGATATGTATGTGATGAAAGTATGGTGTGAATATGTGTTTAATAACTGCCACCCCTATATTTTAGAAAAAATAAATGAAAGAAAATACGACGCGTATTTATTGTGTGATATAGATCTTCCATGGACTGCAGATGAAATGCGCGAATATCCCAATGAGGAACCTCGAAAAGAGCTCTTTACGATTTATAAAGAATTATTAATAAATCAAAACACGCCTTGGGGAATTGTGAGCGGTACTGGGGAGGAAAGAACCCAAAACGCAATTGCACTCATTGAAAACCTAACGAAGACAAAATAAAAGCTACCTCCTAACCTGGTTACACAATCACGAAATAGCCTATTTGCTTTTTAATAAAGCGTGAATATCCTCGTCCGGTTCAATATTATTCATCTCTCTTAAAATTTGCGGATAACGCCAAGATACGCGCCTGGTCATGGGTACCGCTGTAAATTTTTTAGGATTCGGAAAGCCTGCAACAATCATAGCGGCTTCGGCACGCGTTAAATTTTTAGCGGACTTGTGAAAATAATGTTGTGCTGCAGCCTCTACTCCAAAACAACCAGGCCCTGTTTCGATTACATTTAAATACACTTCTAAAATTCTTTTTTTCCCCCAAACCCATTCAATTAAAAAGGTAAAATAGAACTCTGGTATTTTTCGGATGTATTTATCATAACTACCACCCTGCCACAAAAAAACATTTTTTGCAGTTTGTTGAGTAATGGTACTGGCGCCGCCACCAATAGGAATTCTAGATTTTTTATTTTTCTTTTTTGGACGCAAACTTTTTTCAATCGCGTCCCAATCAAAACCACTGTGGTCGGTAAATGTTTGGTCCTCGCTTGCAATCGCTGCTAGCTTTATATTGTAGGACATTTCATCCCAACCTACATAATCTCTTTTTAATCCCAAACCAAAGGCATTGGTAATTTGAGTAATGGTAATAGGAGGCTCTATAAATTTAGTAATAAGCACATATACAATGGAACTTATGAATAAATAGAGAAAAAGTTTCTTAATTTTTTTTAGCACGGCAAGAATGAATCTGACTTTATTAAATTACTTCTACACTAAATCTTTTTCCAATCGGACGATAATTTGGATTGGCCTTAGCTTGCCACTTTCCAAGAAGCCATGCAACAACACCTCCTGCAATTTGTGGAATATTTCGATTGCTAAAAACGGGATCTTTTCTAAGTAGGGAATTGGTAATATTTAAACCTGCATACAACGGACCCGCCACTTTTAAAAGACCACCATTTGTAAAAACACTGGTGTAATGACCTTTTTCTTGTGCAAAAGCAATGATCTCGTTGATGTGAATGGTAATACGTCCTAATTTTAAAGTGTCTTCTCCCCAGGTTCCATAAGGGGTCATTACTTGTTGCAATGCAAATTGATTGATTTGAATAGAATCTGTTTTGACCCAATCAATATAGCCGGTTACCCACTGATGATTACTAAACTCAAAATTGATATAGCTACCACTTGTATAAGAATGTACTATAATATTCCTATCCTTTAGTGCCAATAGCTTTCCGCCTTGTGCATTCAAACAAGTTGAACCCAGGCAGCCTATAATAACAAATAGTATAATTTTATTCACACTACAATTTACGAACTAATATTGTAAAGCACTATAAAAAAGTGCTGCGCTAAAAATTAAGATAATAATACCCGACAATCGATTAATCCAAACCAGGGTTTTTTCAGTGAGCTTGGGTCTTAGTGTTCCAGCTAAAGCCACTTTGGCAAGATCTGAAACCAATACAAATAATAAACAGGTTCCAAACACCAAAAGTTTATAAGCCAATGGACTATTGGTTGCTGAAGCATCAGCCCCAATTGCCGCTGTCCAAGCAAACCAAAATAAAAATACACTAGGATTTAAAGTGTTCATTAAAAAGCCAGATACGAATACGCCTATGATATCTCGCTTGCTCATGGTTTTATCTTTATCGTCTCCGATGGATTCAATTTTTATTTTTTTAAATATCAATGTGTACAAACCCATTAACAATAAAAAACCAGCACCCACCATCGCAATGATTGCTTTATGCGAAAGCACCAAAGTAAACAAAGCAGTAAATACATTACAAATAAATAATAAACTAATATCACTTGCCGAAACGCCCGCTACGAAAGCGTATCCCGCTTTATGTCCGTTGGTTAAACTTTGTTTAAGAATGGCAAAAACAACTGGACCAATAGAGATGCTTAATATGAGCCCAAGCAATAAGCCCTTTAAAACAGGAGCAATCATATTAATTATTTAGAATAAAATTTTTCCAGTCTTTTAGCATTTCACCTTTAATAACTCTTGGAAATTTATGTTGTCCTCCAATTTTTCCCTTGCTTTCTAAAAATGACATAAAAACCGACTCTTTCAAAATAGAAACACGTACTTCTTTAAGTGCACTCTTTCTTTCTACCGCATAGTCGTCGTTAAGTTCTACTAATTTTTCATCAATTTTATTGGCCATTAATTTTTCATCCATAGCCTGATCACAAGCAATATACCAATGGTGTGCAAAAAAGCTTCCAGCTGGTTCGCCCGAAACACAATATTCTGGTATTGAAATATTTAATTCCTCGCTCACCAATTGAATAGCCTTGTTCATATTGTCTACACTCAAGTGCTCTCCAACTAAACTTAAAAAATGTTTGGTTCTACCTGTAATGATAATTTCGGCATTGGATTTGTCAACAAATCGAACCGTATCGCCAATTAAGTAACGCCAAGCGCCCGCTACTGTGCTAATTAAAATGGCATAATCTTTACCCTCCTCCACTTCGTGTATCATCAATGCTTCGGGGTTCTCGATCATTTCGCCGTCGGCATCAAAATTATTTTCATCAAAAGGAACAAATTCAAAAAAAATATGTTGGTTAAAAGAAAGGCGCATGCCCTCTCCATTTTGTTTGTCTTGCCAAGCTAAAAATCCTTCACTTGCTAAATAGGTTTCAATGTATTGAATGGGTCTTCCTAATAATTTTTCAAAACCGAGTTTATAGGGCTCAAAGCTTACTCCACCATGAACGAAAAAAGAAAGATTAGGCCACATTTCGTGAATGTTGTTCAACTTATACCGTTCAATTACCATTTCGATACACATTTGAATCCACGCTGGAACCCCAACGATAAATCCAATATCCCAATTAGGTGCTTTATCAACGATCTCGTTTAGTTTTTTATTCCAATCTCTTTCTTTTGCAATTTTTTTACCTGGTTTATAAAAGGGCTGAAACCAAAATGGCGCTTTCTTTTGAGTGATGCCGCTTAAATCGCCTGCATAATATCCAGGACCTTTTTGTAAGTCGGTACTTCCGCCCAATGTAAGCCAACCCTTGCTAATACTCACTAAAGGAACGTCCTTATAATTAAACAAACTCATCAATTGCTTAATCATAATTACTTTATTACCCCTTAATAAGTCGTTGGTAATAGGAATGTATTTACTAGCAGCTTCGCTAGTACCACTGCTGAGTGCAAAAAATTTAATTTTCCCTGGCCAAGTAATATCGGCCTGACCCTCCAAGGATTTATGCCACCAATCCGTATATATTTTATTGTAATTATATGCAGGTACTTTTTGTTGAAATACTTTGCCTACGTGCTTGCTTTGTAAAATTTGTTCAAATCCAAATTTTTGACCAAACTCGGTATAACGTGCACGACGTAACAATTTTTTAAGTACGCGCATCTGCGATCTTCTTGGGCTTCTTTGAGGAAGACCCAGTGCCCTAGTTAGGGATTTAGGCAAGTTAATCTCGAAAATCGGCATCTACAAAATCGGGTTTTTATCTTTTAAGATTATATACAAAAATAGGAATGTTATTCGAGCAAACGAAGCTACTTTTGTAATATGATTAAAAATACACTTTTAAAGGCCATAGAAGCAGGCGCCAAGGAGCTGACACACTATTTTAACGGAACCTTTACCATTTCAAGTAAAGGAACGCTAAATGACTTGGTGACCGAAGCAGACCACGCTTCCGAAAAAGCTATTTTTAAAGTAATTCAGGACAACCACCCCGATCATTTTATTTTAAGCGAGGAAACGGGTGCTATGCCAACAAGCTCTACGACTAAGTGGATAATTGACCCGATTGACGGCACTATAAATTTTGCCAATGGAATTCCTATTTGTTGTGTGAGTATTGGTGTAGAAGAAAATGGAGAAATGATTATGGGGGCGGTGTATAATCCATTTATGAATGAATTATTTTTTGCAGAAAAAGGAAAAGGAGCAACGCTAAATGATAAGCCCATTAAAGTAAGTGATAAAGATAATTTATTAGCAAGCTGTTTGGTAACTGGTTTTCCATATCAATATTTGGATACCGAAAATGGCCCACTACAAATTTTTGAAAAACTAATACGAAAAGCAATTCCAGTGCGCCGTTTAGGCAGTGCTGCCTTGGATTTATGTTGGACAGCAGCGGGTAGATTTGACGGTTTTTACGAACATAAATTACAAGCATGGGATAGTGCAGCAGGTTTTTTAATTGTGCAAGAAGCAGGTGGAAAGGTGACAGATTTAAAAGGAGAAAAATACAATCCTTATCAACCTGGAATCATTGCTACCAATGGAAAAATTCATGAATCATTATTAGCCTTAGTTAAGGGCGGATCTTTATAAAAATTATTATGTCAGAAAGAACAGAAATTGAAAAATTAGGAGAGTTTGGTTTGATAGATCATCTCACCGAAAATTTTGAAACATTTAACGCATCTACTATTTTATCGATTGGTGATGACGCAGCTGTAATAGATCATTTTGGAAAACAAACTGTAATTACAACCGATTTATTAGTGGAAGGGGTACACTTTGATTTAATGTATACACCTTTAAAACACTTAGGATATAAATCGGTAATTGTAAACCTAAGTGATATTTATGCAATGAATGCGCAACCCACGCAAATCACCATGAGCTTGGCTTTCAGCAATCGCTTTAGTTTAGAAGCTTTAGAAGAATTTTATTTGGGTGTGCAAATTGCATGCGAAAAACATGGGGTGGATTTGATTGGCGGGGATACATCTACTTCACAAAAGGGCTTAGTGATTTCGGTTACAGCATTAGGTGAAGTGGCACCCGATAAATATGTAAAAAGAAGTACTGCAGAGAGTGGAGATTTAATTTGTGTGTCTGGCGATTTAGGTGCTGCTTTTTTAGGATTGACTTTAATGGAAAGAGAAAAAAAGATTTTTTTAGAAAACCCACAAGTACAACCTACTCTAGAAAATGAAGATTATATCGTTGGCCGCTTATTAAAACCGGAAGCAAGAAAAGATATTATAGATTATTTAACGGAACAGGAAATTATTCCAACAGCTATGATGGATATTAGTGATGGCTTAAGTAGCGACTTATTACATATTTGCAAACAAAGCAATTTAGGTTGTAGATTGTATGAGGAAAAAATTCCGTTGAATGAAGCTACAAAGGCCGCTGCGTTTAAGTTTGGCATGGACCCAACAGTTTGTGCATTGAATGGAGGAGAAGATTACGAATTACTTTTTACAATGAAGCAAGCCGACTACGACAAAATCACATTACAAGAAGAGATCAGTGTAATTGGTTATATGTGTGATAAAGAAGAGGGCACTAAAATTATTACTAAAGGCAATAATGTGTTTGAAATTAACGCACAGGGATGGAATGCGTTTTCAAAATAACCCAACATTAGTAGTCAAATAGCAATTAACTAACTACGATTTTTATTAACTGCCGATCTGCACTTAAACAAAGTAGGTCGGCATTTTCATTTACTTCAATGCTAGCATGAATTCCTTTTGCCTGCATAACACGTGCGGGATATACACTACACATTCTAATGGCTTCGCCTAAATCAATACCCACTTCGTTAACTAAATTATTAATGGATTTAATTTGTGTTAATGCAGATCCACTAAGGGTTCCAGCGGATTCATATTTATCTCCCACTAATTGATGTTGGTATTTTCCAGTAGTGGTAGTAGTCACAGCATCGGTAATACAAAACAACCGTTCACCCATTACTTGTTTTGCAATTTTAATGGCATTAAAATCAACGTGGTATCCATCTGCAACCAAACTGCACATGGCGCGTTTGTGATTAAACAAAGCCCCAACCAATCCCGGAGCGCGATGTTGTAAAGGACTCATGGCATTGAATAAATGTGTGGCAACCCGAATGTTCCTATTTAAAAATTCGGTAGCCATTTCATAAGAAGCATCACTATGTCCCGCTGAAACAACAATTCCATTTGATTGTATCAAATCAATAATTTCGTTGGTACAAACTTCGGGCGCCAACGTAATCATACTAATCCACTCTTTACCATAGGCTAATATCGCTTCCACTTCTTTCAAGCTAGGTGCATGAATAATGTCCGCACTATGTGCTCCTTTTTTAACTACATTAATCCAAGGACCTTCAATATGTAATCCAATACAACCCTTGCCACCATTGGTTTTATATGCTTTCACAGCATCAATGGCTTTATAAATAACCTCGGTAGTTTGTGACGCAATGGTAGGTTGAAAATAAGCGGCGCCGCCTTTCAAACAATACTGATATGTTTTTTCAATACATTCTGCATCAGGAAATTCAGATAATAATTTTCCACCCGCACCATAAATTTGTAAATCAATTAAAGCAGGTACTATTAATGGAAATGCATTTTTGTGGTCATATCCTTCCTTACTTATAGCAATAATTTTTCCTTCTTTTACTTCTACCACCACTTCAGAAATCCAATGATCACCTGTAAATAATTCTTGTGCTGAATAAAATGTAGACATATGCAAATTGTTTAAAGTGGAAACTCATTTATAAGATCGTAAAATCATCGGCGTCTTTCCAGAACGGAAAACGTTCCCTTGTATTATTTACTTCTTCTTTTTGTAAATGTATATGAAAAATATCTTCCTCGTAGGCACAATGATACAATACTTCTCCTAAAGGCCCAACTACCATTGAGTCTCCGCTGTGTGCAATATTATTTCCATCCAATCCAACTCGATTTACACCAATTGTAAAACATTGGTTTTCGATGGCGCGTGCGGTTAATAAAGTTTTCCAAGCATGACTTCTTTTTTCAGGCCAGTTGGCAATATATAACAATACATCATATTCTTTATCGGCATCTTCAGTGGATTGTTGACGTGCCCAAACTGGAAAACGCAGGTCATAACAAATTTGTAAATTAATTTTCCAACCCTTAACGCTTGCGATTAATCTTTTATTACCAGCTGAGTAATGTTGGTCTTCACCCGCAAATGCAAACAAATGACGTTTATCATAATAACCTAATTGTCCATTGGGCAACATCCAAATAAGACGATTATAATAATTTCCCTTTTCTTCAATAATTAAGGAACCCGTAATGATTGCATTTTTTTCTTGTGATAATCTTCGCATCCAATCTACCGATGGTCCCTCCATGGTTTCTGCAAACTTCTCGGGCTGCATACTAAAACCCGTTGTAAACATTTCGGGTAGCACGATGATTTCGGTGGGCTGTTCGATGCTCCTAATTTTTTGAGCCAGCATGTCCAAGTTAGCGCCCTTGTCTTCCCAAAAAAGGGAGCTTTGGATTAATGAAAATTGTAAAATAGACACGGCGATCAATTTGCTTGTTTTAAAGATACAAACCTTTTATGTTCCCGGCTTGTATAAACCTTGTAATATGGGTTGAATCAAAGCGGGTTCAAAACCACGTTGATGTAAAAAGGCTTGGGTTTTGGCCATACGAGATAAACCTCGTTCTCCTTTGAGGGTATTCCACTTTTTGGTGGCTAAATCAACAAGTTTAGCACGATAATCATCCTCGTCAATGGATTGTAGGGCTTTTTTGATATTAAAAGCGCTAACTCTTTTTTGATAGAGGGCGTGGTTAATTTTAAGTTTCCCCCAACCTTTAATCCTAAAATGTCCACCTGCAAAGCTGGTTGCAAAACGCTCTTCATTTAAGAAGTTTTCTGAAATTAAATCCGATAAAATTTCTTCTACTTCAGGCTTGGTCATGCCGAGTTCATAAAGCTTGTCCCTTACCTCTTGTTGTGCTCTTTCTTGATAAGCACAAAAATGGCGGATGCTTAGTATAGCTTGCTCTTTACCTACTCTAATTTTTTTCATCTATGTCAATAAGTAGTGCTAAAATAGCTTTTTAATCTTAACATTTTACATTAGGTTTGCTCTAGTTATAAAACGCGATTTTTTCAAAAGCCAAACAACAAAAATTCTATGAAATTTATTGTTTCTTCTTCTTCTCTTTTAAAGCACCTCCAACAAATTTCTGGTGTAATTAATACCAATACCGTATTGCCTATTTTGGAAGATTTTTTATTCGAAATAGAAGATAAAAAATTAAACATTGTAGCTACTGACTTAGAAACAGTAATGCGTGTACAAATGGAAGTGGAAAGTAAAGCGAATGGTCGTGTTTGTATTCCTGCTAAAATTTTAATTGATTCTTTAAAAAATATTGCAGACCAACCTTTGACTTTTAATATCGACAAAAATTACGCAGTAGAAATTACAAGCGATAATGGTAAGTATAAAGTGATGGGAGAGAATCCGGACAATTTCCCTAAAGAGCCTACAGCCGATGATACGACTGGGTTTAAGATGACTAGTACAGGTTTATTAACAGCAATTAACAAAACATTATTTGCAGTAAGTGGTGATGATTTACGTCCTGCCATGACAGGTGTGTTTTTTGAATTATCAAAAGACAGTGTACAATTTGTAGCAACCGATGCACATCGTTTGGTTAGATATAAAAGAACCGATGCAAAGGCAACACAAAACGCAAGCTTTATTGTGCCTAAA
>CANGIZ010000022.1 GCA_947454025.1 Bacteroidota bacterium
AAGGCTTTTTCATTTCCACTACCATGAGTGATTTTGTAAGGCATACCCGATGGCGCTTTTTCATATTGGTTACAACTTGCAAACAATACAATAGCAGCGACTAACTTTAACGTTGATTTTATCATTTTATGTTTATTGTGTTAATTGTGTTTTATATTCAGCTAATATATTTTTGAAATCTTGTGCTGTTTCGTCAACTGATTTTGAAGACCTTCCTCCAGCCGCATTGGCATGTCCTCCCCCTTCAAAATGAGTTCTTGCAAATATATTAACATCAAAGGTACCTTTACTCCTAAAGCTCCATTTTCTTTCTTCTTCTCTATCAATTACTATGGCAGCGAATCTTATTCCTTGAATTGATAACAAATAGTTAACCAATCCTTCCGTATCCCCTGTTTTTAATTCAAATTTGTAAATATCTGTTTTAGGGATAGCCATAATTGCCGTATTATATTCTGGGAATACCTGCATTCTATATAAAAATGCATTCCCCATGAATTTTAATCTCGCTTCACTTCCTTGGTCATAAATATTTTCATGAATTTTAGCGTGCTGGAGTCCAAGTTCTTTTAAATGTGCTACAATTTTATGAACTGATGCGGTAGTTGAAGGGAAACGGAATGAACCCGTGTCGGTCATCAAACCGGTATATAAACAAGTGGCAATGTCAATATTAATTAAGTTACTATGACCTGATTGAACTATAAAATCATAAATCATTTCACAAGTAGAACTCATTTTTACATCGCTAAAGCCAAAACTAAAACTAGCTGTGTCGGGCTGTTGGTGATGGTCAATTAATATTTTAACTGATTTCGAGGCTGCGATTACAGGCTCTAAATGTTTGGTTCTGTGCAGGATATTGAAATCTAAGCAAAAAACGTAATCGGCTTCATTAACAATTTTCGTTGCATTTTCTTTATTAGCTTCAAAGTCTATTACTTGGTCAACTCCTGGCATCCAATCTAAAAACTGTGCCCAATTGGTTGGTGAAATGACAGTTACCTCATGCCCTAATTGTTGTAAGAAATGTGATAATGCCAAAGTAGAACCCATTGCGTCACCATCTGGTTTTTGGTGACAAGTAATTACCGCTTTAAATGGTTGCTTTAATAAAGGGAAAAATTGTTCGATTGATTGCATAGAGTTACAAATTTAGCATAAAACAGCTATTTTTTACGTAATTTTGCCGCCACAATTAGAAACATTATAATAATTTAAACATGAGCAACAGAACATTTACAATGATTAAGCCAGATGCTACTTCAAAAGGGCACACTGGAGCGATTTTAGATCAAATCATCAAAGCTGGTTTTAGTGTGAAAGCAATGAAGTGGATTCAATTAACTCCTGCTCAAGCTGGACAATTTTACGAAGTACATAAGGAAAGACCATTTTATGGTGAATTAGTGGAATTTATGTGCAGTGGCCCAATAGTAGCTGCTATTTTAGAGAAAGAGAATGCAGTTGCTGATTTTAGAACATTGATTGGTGCAACCAATTTTAAAGATGCTGCTGAAGGTACGATCAGAAAAAAATATGCTAGTTCAATTGGCGAGAATGCTGTTCATGGAAGTGACAGTGATGAAAATGCTAAAATTGAAGGAGATTTCTTTTTTAGTGCATTTGAAAGATTCTAGTATCTATTGAATACTGAAATAAAAAAAGTCCTCAATGTTTGAGGACTTTTTTTATTTCTTTTTGGCACCACGTTTTTTAGGTTTACCATATTTTTTCATCATCGCATCCTTGTGATTCTTGCGCACATTTACTTTTTGATTCTTGAGTGATTTTTCATGAAATGCAGGCCCTGATTCTTCTTTCTTAGGCACTTTAATTTGGATGATTTTCATTCTTACTTTTGGTTTTTCATCTTCCGTAAGTACATCTGATATCACTAAATTTTCAGGTAAAGCTTGTGTTGGAATCTCCTGCTTCATTAAAGCTTCAATCGCTGTTCTTTCTTTACTTTCATTTGGAGTAATAAATGTAATTGCTAAACCTTTTTTATCGGCACGGCCAGTTCGACCAATTCTATGAATATAATTTTCAGGCACATCGGGTGTGTCAAAATTAATCACGTGCGTTACTTCCGCAACATCAATACCACGTGCCATTACATCGGTAGAAATAATATATTTAAAAACCCCAGCCTTAAATTGATTCACCGTATTAAAACGATAATTCTGTTCTTTATTAGAGTGTATTACACCAACAATATCAGGAAATTTTTCAATCAATTGATCGTATAATTGATCTGCCAAACTCTTTGTAGCAGCGAATATGAGCACTTTAGTCATGGAATAGTCACTAGACAATAACAATTCTAATAAATTCACTTTCGTATTAAAATTTGGAACCTCATACCCTGTTTGAATAATGTTTTCAAGAGGGGTTCCAGTAGGTGCTGCTTCTACTCTTTCGGGACTTGTAAAATAATCGTCCATTAATTTTTCAACCTCCTCGGTGATCGTTGCAGAGAATAATAAATTTTGTCTTTTTGCTGGCAATAATTCTAAGATGTTGGTGATTTGTTTTCTAAAACCTAAATTCAACATTTCATCCATTTCATCTATCACCAATTTTTTAATGGTTTTTGTTTTAATGGAACCATTCATAATTAAGTCGAACAATCTACCTGGCGTTGCAACAATAAAATCTGCACCATTTTCTACTTCAATTGCTTGTGTATTTATATTTACGCCACCAAAAACACCAACGGTAGTTAAGTTCATGTACTTAGTGAGTTTCTTGGTTGCCTCCACCACTTGTACCACTAATTCTCTGGTTGGTACTAATATTAATACTTGAGGGGCTTTATTTTTGTCAAATTTCCATTGTCTTAAGCAAGGCAATAAGTAAGCAAAGGTCTTACCTGTGCCAGTTTGTGCTATTCCACAAACATCCCTTCCCGACATCACAATTGGGAAAACCCGATGTTGTATGGTAGTGGCTTTGGTATATTTTAAATCCTCTAAAGCGTTTAACAATGAGGAGTTTAAGTTTAAATCAGTAAAATTCATGGAATCAAAGGTAAACTATTAAAAACAATCTTAACTTTGCGGTTCAATTTGAGGGTATAAAAAGAGGTGTTTTACTCAACTTTTTGCCTTTTTAAATGTTATTCAATCATAAATAAGCAAATAATATGTCATTAGTAGGAAAACAAGCTCCCAAATTTGTTGCTGGAGCCGTAATTAACGGAGAAGAAATAGTAGATAATTTTAGTCTTGACCAATATATTGGCAAGAAAAATGTGGTATTCTTCTTTTATCCAAAAGACTTCACTTTTGTATGTCCAACCGAAATTCATGCTTTTCAAGCGAAATTGGCTGAGTTTGAAAAAAGAGATACAGTTGTAGTAGGTTGTTCAACTGATACCGAAGAAACCCATTTAGCTTGGTTAACTACACCTAAAGACAATGGTGGAATTGAAGGCGTGACTTTCCCAATGGTAGCAGACACGGCTAAAACCATTTCATTAAATTTTGATGTTTTAGGTGGTAGTTATTCTTTTGAAAATGGCCAATGGTCATTCAGCGGTGCACCTATCGCTTACCGTGGTACATTTATTATTGATAAGACAGGTGTGGTAAGACATGCTTCTATCAATGACTTCCCTTTAGGTAGAAATATTGATGAATATATTCGTTTGATTGACGCTCAATTACATGTTGAAAAATATGGAGAAGTTTGTCCAGCAAACTGGGAAGAAGGTAAAGATGCAATGAAAGCGACTACAACAGGCGTTGCTGATTATTTATCAAAACATTAATTTAATACTAAATAAATAATTTTATGTTATTAGAATTAACGGATGATACCTTACAGGAAGTAGTAGCTAATCACGAAACTGTATTGGTTCAATTTTCTGCGGGTTGGTGTGGTAATTGTCGTTTAATGAAACCAAAATTTAAAAGACTTTCAAGTGAACAAGCAGAGAATGTGGCTTTTGTAATTGTGGATGCTGAGAAGTTTCCTGAATCACGCAAATTAGCCAACGTTACCAACCTGCCTACTTTTGCTAGTTTCAAAAATGGTGTTTTAGTAAACCAAGTACAAACCAATAAGGAAGAACAACTTAAAACATTAATCGATGAAGTTACCAGTAATTAGAGTTATTACACGTACTAGTACACCAGATCAAATTGAAACAGCAATTCAAGTTTTGGAAAATTTATCTGAAGCCCCGACACTTAAACCTGAAGAGGTAGATGTAATTGGGGAATTAATTTCCAATATGTGTGGTGCTTTGGAAGTACATGGCATGATTGCAGGTGGTATGGAAGAAAAAGACGCTGTAAATAATTTCATGAAAAAAGTAATGGGAAGTATCGATAGATAATTTCTTACAACTTTACTTAAAAAAGGCGACTCATTTTGGGTCGCCTTTTTTATAGGATTTTGCTCACTTCGTTCGCTTAATCCTACTTACCCTCGGTGGAAAAGCATAAAACATCAGCCATTTCGCTTCGCAGCTGTGATTCACTACGTTCACCACATCCGCTTCGCTCAATGGCTTTGAGTTGTTTAAGTCGTCAACAGGATTGACGTCGCTTTGCTCCGTCATCCTAAATACCCTCGGTGGAAAAGCATAAAACATCAGCCTCCTCCATTTCATTTCGGAGGCTTTGAGTTGTTTCGAATCTCTCGCAAATTCAAGCGAGCTTGATTTGCTCGTTCTTCTAAACAACTCAGCCTCAACTTGCGTTGAGGCTGATGTTCCTTTTTTGGTCGGGTGAACAGGATTTGAACCTGCGACCACACGCCCCCCAGACGTGTACGCTACCGGACTGCGCTACCACCCGAAAATCGGGTGCAAATATAAGCTGAAATCGAAAAAACGGGGTATATTGCATCAAATATTATTGACTCAATGACAACGCTAATCAAGCAGGTCAAAATTGCAGATACTCAGTCGCCTTTTAATGGCCAGATTAAAGATATTCTTATTGAGCATCACAAAATAGTTTCCATAACAGACCAATATTCGGGAAAAGCCGATCAAACAATTCACGGGGAATCTTTAGTTGTGTGCCCAGGTTTTGTAGATCCATTTGTACATTTTTGTGACCCTGGTATGGAGCATCGTGAAAATTTAGCTTCTGGAGCAAATGCTGCGCTACAAGGTGGTTATACTACCGTGTTTGTTTTGCCAAATACGCAACCAGTCATAGATAGTAAATCTTTGGTGAACTATATCAATCAAACAAGTCAAAGTTTACCAATACATGTTTTACCAACAGGAGCAATTTCAAAGAAATTAGAAGGCAAGGATTTAGCAGAAATGATTGACATGCATAATAACGGAGCTGTTGCATTTAGTGACGGACTCTACCCTGTTCAATCTACTTTATTGTTTTTAAAAGCATTGCAGTATGTGAAAGCTTTTGATGGTGTTGCCATACAAATGCCAATTGATAAAAGTCTTGGAAGTTTAGGATTAATGAATGAAGGAATTCTTTCTACAAAACTAGGATTGCCTGGCATCCCTTCCATTGCCGAAGAGTTAATCATATCAAGAGATATCGAATTATTAAGGTATACGCAATCAAAATTGCATATCACTGGAGTGAGTACTGCAAAAGGTATTGCTATGATTGCAGCTGCAAAAAAAGAAGGGTTACAAATATCTTGCAGTGTAACACCTTATCACTTGTTTTTTAGTGAGGAAGATTTAAGTACCTATGACACCCTATTAAAAGTATTCCCTCCATTAAGAACAAAAAAAGATCAAGCAGCATTATTAAAAGCGGTGGAAGATGGAACGATAGATTGTATTAGTTCGCATCACATGCCGCAGGATTGGGACGGCAAAACAATTGAATTTGAAAATGCTAAAGCAGGGATAGCAAGTATTGAGACTAGCTTTGCTACAATTCAACATTTACTTCCAAATTTACAGGAGCAAAGAATGGCTGAATTATTCTCATTAAATGCGCGACGAATATTTACGCTTAACAAAGCAATTGTTCAAGAAGGAGCAGATGCTGAAATTACGATATTCACAAAAACACAAACAACCTGTTTAAGTCAGAAAGATTCAAAAAGCAAATCCGCGAATTCTCCTTTCTGGAATAAAACGCTACAAGGAAAAGTGATTGGCACTTTTGTTAAAGGTCAATTACACTTAAACAATTAAATAAAAAATAATAAAATCCAATATGGAAAATCAAGTAACCTCTCATATTATTAAAGGCGTAATTTTAAGTGCTATTTCGATTGTATTTGCAATCATCATTTACGTTTTCAATTTGTATGACATGAGTGCTTTAACTTATGTGAGCTATGCCCTCTTTTTAGGTGGTTTAATTTATGGAGCGATTTTGTATTCAAATCAAAATAACCATAATGTAACATTTGGTAATGTTTTCGCGCATGGATTTAAAACAACTGCAGTTGTGATTGTAATTACTGCTATTTACACAGTGATATCTGTGAAATTTTTATTCCCCGACATGTTGGATAAAATTTTAGAAATCTCCAGAAAAAAGATGGCTGAAAATCCAAAAATGACCGATGAGATGATTGATCAGGCTATTGATATGACCAGAAAATATTTTGTTCCATTTGCTTTAGGAGGAACTATTATTGGAACTGGTATTTTAGGTGCAATCGGTTCAGCTATTGGAGCTGGTATTGCAAAAAAGAATCCTAATCCATTTTCGGATAACGCAGCTTAATAGTCATCGATAATTTAATATTATGCAAATTTCAGTAGTCATACCTTTGTTTAACGAAGCAGATTCATTGCCCGAATTAATGCAATGGATTGATGATGTTATGCAAGCCAATCATTATAGTTATGAAGTAATTATGGTAGATGATGGTAGTGATGATGACAGCTGGGGCGTTATAGAAAAATTAAGAGCGCAATTTCATGCATTAAAAGGTATTCGATTTCAGCGCAATTATGGAAAATCAGCTGCTTTGAATGAAGGCTTTAAAGCTGCACAAGGTGATATAGTCGTAACAATGGATGCAGATTTGCAGGATTCTCCTGACGAAATTCCTGAGTTTTATGATATGATCACGAATCAAGGATATCATTTGGTAAGTGGTTGGAAGAAGAAACGTTACGATAATACTTTTACAAAAAATATTCCATCTAAATTTTATAATGCAGTTGCAAGAAAAAGTTCAGGAATTGTTTTGCACGATTTTAACTGTGGTATCAAAGCCTATCAGTTAAAGGTGGTTAAAAGCATTGAAGTATTTGGAGAAATGCACCGTTATATTCCCATCTTAGCAAAGTGGGCAGGATTTAAAAAAATTGGCGAAAAAGTAGTAGTACACCAAGCACGTAAATATGGTACTACAAAATTTGGCTGGGAAAGATTCGTAAATGGATTTTTAGATCTAATGACCATTCAATTCTTATCAAAATTTGGTAAAAAGCCAATGCAGTTTTTTGGGTTATTGGGAACTTTATTTTTTTTACTTGGTTTTGGTTCGGTTGGTTATACCCTTGTCGCTAAAATACTACAACCCGAAACGAGCATCACTAATAAACCTGCCTTTTATATAGCATTAACTTCCATGTTAATTGGAGTGCAATTGTTTTTAGCTGGATTTGTTGCAGAGTTAATTAATCGAAATGCGCCTGATAGAAACAGCTATTTAATTTCTGAAAAAATAGGATGGTAAATACATTGGTCATACTGGGACCAGGCTGGCCACTTAGAGGAGGTCTTGCAGCTTTTGATGAACAGTTGGCTAGGACTTTTACGCAAAAGGATATTACAACGCGTATAGAAACCTTTTCATTACAATACCCTTCCCTTTTATTTCCAGGCACATCACAATATAGTTCGGAACCCGCACCAACCGACGTTCATATTCATGCTGGCATGAATTCAATAAATCCATTCAATTGGATTCGTATTGGATTAAAGTTAAAAAAAGAAAAGCCAGATTTAATTATCGTTAGGTATTGGATTCCATTTCTAGCACCATGCTTGGGAACAATTTGTCGTATTGCAAAATCGAATAGACATACAAAAATTATTTCCATTGTTGACAATATGATTCCGCATGAAAAAAGAATTGGGGATCATTTTTTAACTAATTATTTTGCAAAATCAGTGGATGGTTTTTTAACCATGAGTGATAAAGTTTCAAAGGATGTTAAAACCTTTTCCAACAAACCTATCCTACTATCTCCACATCCGATATTTGCTCATTTTGGAGCACCCATTCCTAAAGCAAATGCAAGACAAATATTAGGACTGGATATTAATGATAAAATCATATTATTTTTTGGATTTATTAGACATTATAAAGGATTGGATTTATTGTTGAAAGCAATGGCAGAACAATCAATTAAAGACGCTAATATTAAGTTAATGATTGTGGGTGAATTTTATGAAGATGCTCAACCTTATCATGATTTAATTAAGGAATTAAATATTACAGACCGAGTTATTTTGCACACTCAGTTTGTGCCCGATCAGGAAGTGAAGCATTATGTTTGTGCTGCCGATTTTATTATTCAACCTTATCGAAACGCAACACAAAGCGGGGTGACTCCATTAGCTTATCATTTTGAAATTCCTATGTTGGTTACCAATGTGGGAGCTTTAGCCGATTCGGTGCCAAATGGGAAAGTTGGTGTTGTAGTAGCCCCAAATGAACATTACATTGCAAATGGGATAGAAACACTTTACGAGCATGGAAAGGATTACTATACACCATATATTAAGGAAGAGAAAAAGAAATATAGCTGGGAACAAATTGCAGATAATTTTTTAATTTTGCATCAACAATTATAATAGCGAATCAAATGTCAATACAAGCAATCACTGATATTATTAAAGCATCTATACAAGTTAAAGAACAATTGTTATCGGATGAAGCACTAGTATCACAAATTCAAACGGTAACCAATGTAATAACGAAAGCTTTCCAAAATGGCAATGCTGTTTATTTTGCCGGTAATGGTGGAAGCGCTGCCGATGCACAACATTTAGCTGCAGAATTTTCCGGTCGTTTTTATAAGGATCGAAAAGCTTTGCCTTCGGACGCATTGCATTGTAATAGCTCCTATTTAACAGCAGTTGCGAATGATTATAGTTACGATGTAATTTATGCTCGTTTATTAGAAGGTTTAGCAAAGCCAGGTGATGTGTTAGTTGGGATTAGTACATCGGGAAATTCTGGGAATATTGTAAAAGCATTCGAAATGGCAAAAACAATTGGTGTTACCACCATTGGATTTACTGGACAAAATGGAGGGAAAATGAAAGACTTGGGGGATTATCTAATCAATGTACCATCTAATACTACCCCACGCATTCAAGAGTCACATATATTGGTAGGACATATTATTTGTGAATTAGTAGAGATTAATATATTTGGTAAATAAGGGTCTATGTCATTTCAACTTACAGATATCAATTCAAATTGGACACTATTTTTAGACAGAGATGGTGTGATTAATGTAGAACGAAATGAAGATTATGTAAAAAACTGGAATGAGTTTGAATTTTATGAGCAAAGTCTTATTGCCCTTCCCATACTTGCAAAAAAGTTTAAGACCATTGTAATTACGACCAATCAAAAAGGAATTGGTAAGGGACTAATGTCGCATGATGATTTAGCAAGCATACATGCAAATATGATGAAAGGAATTGAAAAAGTTGGAGGAAGAATTGACCATATTTTTTATTGTGCCGATTTGGAAAATGATTCACCCAATCGAAAACCTCAACCTGGTATGGCATTTCAGGCAAAAGAGATCTTTACGTATATAAATTTTGAAGAATCTATTATGGTTGGGAATCGAACAAGTGATATGTATTTTGGAAGAAACGCAGGTTTGCATACTGTATTTGTAGCTACTACGCATCCCGAAACCATATTTCCGCACGAAGCAATAGATTATCGATTCGATAACCTATTGTCATTTGCACAGTCAATATAATTTAATCTAGTTTAAGTACGGCTAAAAAAGCTTCTTGAGGAATTTCTACGTTACCAATTTGACGCATTCTCTTTTTACCTTCTTTTTGTTTTTCTAACAATTTACGTTTACGACTAATGTCACCACCATAACATTTGGCAGTAACATCCTTACGCATTGCAGATATATTCTCACGTGCAACTACTTTCGCTCCAATGGCAGCTTGAATGGCGATTTGGAATTGTTGCTTGGTTAATAGTTCTTTTAATTTTTCACAAAGCTTACGACCAAATTCAGCTGATTTACCTCTATGAATCAATGCACTTAAAGCATCCACCTTTTCACTATTTAATAAAATATCCATCTTTACAATATCCGCTTCTCTAAATCCTATCTGTGTATAATCAAAAGATGCATAACCTCTTGTCCCACTTTTTAATTTATCGTAAAAGTCAAATACAATCTCAGTTAATGGCATTTCAAAAATCAATTCTACACGTGATGGTGTTAAATAACTTTGATTCATTAACATTCCTCGCTTGCCTAAACATAAAGTAATAATATTTCCAATATAGTCAGGTGTGGTGATAATCTGAGCTCTAATAAAGGGCTCTTCGATATAATCAATCTTAACAGGATCCGGCATTTCGGCAGGATTGTTTACAATGATTTTTTCTTTTCTTGTTGTATAAGCAATAAAACTCACGTTGGGAACGGTAGTAATAACCGTTTGGTTAAATTCACGCTCCAAACGTTCTTGGATAATTTCCATATGCAATAAGCCTAGGAAACCACAACGGAATCCAAAACCTAAAGCTTGTGATGTTTCTAATTCAAAAGTTAATGAAGCGTCATTTAATTGTAATTTTTCCATACAATCTCTTAACTCTTCAAATTCGTCGGTATTAACTGGATAAATACCTGCAAATACCATTGGTTTTACTTCTTCAAATCCATTGATCATTTCACCTGGATTATTTGCCAAAGTAATGGTATCTCCTACTTTAACTTCCTTCGCATTTTTAATTCCAGTAATAATATAGCCTACATCTCCCGCACGTACTTCTTCTTTAGGCGTCATAGATAATTTCAAAACACCTACTTCATCGGCAATATAATCTTTTCCAGAGGCAACAAAACGAATCTTGTCATTCCTTTTTAATACACCATTTAATATTCTATAGTAAACAATGATTCCACGAAAACTATTAAATACACTATCAAAAATTAAAGCTTGTAATGGAGCGGTAGGATCACCAACTGGCGCTGGAATGCGTTCACAAACCGCTTGAAGAATTTCTTCAATACCAATTCCAGAACGTCCGCTTGCTAATAAAATATCTTCCTGCTTGCAACCTATTAAATCAATAATTTGATCGGTTACTTCAGGAATTTTAGCGCCATCCATATCAATCTTATTTATCACCGGAATGATCTCTAAATTGTTGTCTAATGCTAAATATAAGTTAGATATAGTTTGTGCTTGAATTCCTTGTGAAGCGTCTACTAATAAAAGAGCTCCTTCACATGCTGCAAGTGCACGACTTACTTCATAACTAAAGTCAACGTGTCCTGGAGTATCAATTAAATTTAAAGTATATGTTTCCCCTTTATGAATGTAATTAATTTGAATGGCATGACTCTTAATTGTAATTCCTTTCTCACGCTCCAAATCCATATCATCCAAAACTTGGTTCATCATTTCACGTTCGGTGATCGTTTTGGTATGTTCCAATAAACGATCCGCCAAGGTTGATTTACCATGATCGATGTGTGCGATGATACAAAAATTTCTTATGTTCTTCATGTAGTGAAACTAGTCTTTTAAAATCTATTTAAGTGCATTAATAATAGCAGCAAATTCAGAAGCAACTAATGAAGCGCCACCTACTAAACCACCATCCACATCGGGTTGAGAAAATATTTCTTTTGCGTTCGCAGCTTTTACACTTCCTCCGTATAAAATTGAAATTTGATCAGCAGTTGCTTGACCATATTTAGCAGCAAAAACGGATCTGATATAAGCATGAATTTCTTGTGCTTGTTCACTAGTTGCAGTTTTTCCAGTACCAATTGCCCAAATGGGCTCGTAAGCAATAACTACTTTTGTAATTTGGTCAGCAGATAAATGAAATAATGAATTCTTTAATTGCGTTTCCACAAAACTATTTTGAGTTCCTGCTTCTCTAATTGCTAGAGGTTCACCACAACAAAATATAGGCGTACTTCCAATAGCTAAAACAGCATCTGTTTTCTCAGCTAACAAGGCATCTGACTCAGCAAAATATTCACGACGCTCAGAATGTCCTAATACAATATGCTTTACACCAACCGACGCAAACATGGGTGCAGAAATCTCACCGGTGTAAGCACCATTTGATTTTTGATGGCAGTTTTGTGCAGCAACATATACATTCGATTTACCAGCTAATTTTTCAGTAGCTAATGGAATGTAAATTGCAGGAACAGCAAATATGGCTTCTTGGTCAGCAGTCAAACTATGTTCTGTTGCTAATATTTGGTCTAATAGGCTTTCTGACTCATTTTGACTAAGATTCATTTTCCAGTTTGCAGCAGCTATTTGCTTTCTCATATTTTAATTATTTATAATATTAAATGTAAGTACTAATTTGCCGTGCAAAGGTAATTAAAATATACTTGAAAGCAGATACAAATAGGCAGTTAACTAGATAAATGATGTAGGTGTTTTAAAACCATTTTTTCACCATCTGTGATTGTTAGACCTTTTAATTTTTTCCAATTATTGATATCTTCAATGACTTTATCGTATTGATATCCGGGAAGTACACCCCAGGTAAAATTGGGAATATTTTTGGGTAATAAACCATTGCCAAATATATTAGCACTTACACCAATATAGGAACCGGTATTGATACTCGACTGTATAGCAAATCTACTATAGTCACCTACCAACATGCCCATTTTTTGCCCAATGGTGTCCCATATTTGTTTGGATTCATTCCACATTTGGATCGGCCCAGCAGTGTTTTTGATATTACTATTACAAGTGCCTGCACCTAAATTACACCAATATCCTATGATACTATCTCCTAAATAGCCTTCATGACCTTTGTTGGAATATCCCATCATAATGGCATTTTTAATCTCTCCACCAGCCAAACAATAAGGCCCAATAGTGGTAGATCCATAAATGCTTGTATTCATTTTAACAACCCCTTTTTGCCCTATAACAAAAGGCCCTCTAATACTTGTTCCTTCCATTATAACTGCTTCTTTTCCAATATATATAGGGCCGTCACTTGCATTTAAATTCGAACATAAAACAGTGGCTCCTGCTTCAATAAAAACCTGCTCCGAATTCACCACTCTATTGGATGGATCAATGGCAATAGATTTTCGGTTTGCCCGTACCCATTCAAAATCACGATTAATAAATTGTTTATGTAATTGAAGCAAATGGGTAGCATCATTTACGAATGCTGCATTGGGAAAATCAATTGGGGGCAATTCCCCTAGTAAAATTTTAGGTAAACTGCTTTCTTTGGTTTTACTGGCGATCCATTTGCCAGTATCACTCACTAATTTTTCCCCTTCCTTTAACGCAATAATGGCCTCTACTATTTCCTTGCTTGGAATACAAGTGATATTTATAAAATAGGTAGGATGATCCGTTTTTAGGGTCTCAATTGGTGGATACAATATTTGTAAATATGGAACGGTAAACACCCCAGTAGCTTCCTTTAAATATTGTTCCCATCTTTCTTGAAAAGTAAAAATACCTGCTCTACATTCTGCCAAAGAACGTGTTAATGAAAAAGGATAAAAGTTTTCCCTATTTGCATTGTCTACTAAAATGTATTGCATGCCCTTGTATATTTAAACAAATTTAACGTAAACTTTTATTACCCTTACTCAAATACTAACACCTATTTATTAATTGCTTATTTTTGTTTTCTAATAACTATTTATGCAATTTGGATATTTCAACTACCCCAGCCCAGCAAATGAACCAGTTTTATCATATGCTCCAGGCTCAACCGAAAAAATAGCACTAAAACAAGCTTTAGCAGCTTTAAAGAAAAAGACTTTAGATATTCCCATGTACATTAATGGGAAGGCAGTTAGAACAGTTAAAAAAGTATCCATTCATCCACCGCATGAAACTAAGCATGTATTAGGTCATTTTCATATGGGTACTAAGCAACATGTAGAGCAAGCGATTGGTGCTGCATTAAAAGTACGTGAAAGCTGGTCGAATATGAGTTGGGAAGCAAGAGCCCATATCTTTTTAAAAGCGGCCGATTTATTAGCTACAAAATATCGTTTTGAGATGAATGCTTCTACCATGTTGGGGCAAAGTAAAAATGCTTTTCAAGCAGAAATTGATGCAGCATGTGAATTGATTGATTTTTTAAGATTTAACGTACACTTTTTAAGTGAAATATATAAACAACAACCTGTATCCGCACCAGGTATTCATAACAGAATGGAATGGCGTGGCTTAGAAGGTTTTGTCCTTGCAGTGACTCCATTTAATTTTACAGCGATTGGAGGTAATTTACCCACTTCGGCAGCGATGTGTGGTAACGTGGTTGTTTGGAAACCTGCGAATACACAAATCTATTCTGCTCAATTGTTTATGCGCATTTTAAAAGAAGCCGGACTTCCTGATGGTGTTATTAATATCGTGTATGTTGATGGTCCGGTATTAGGAGATGTTTGTTTTAAACATCCCGACTTTGCAGGTGTACACTTTACGGGTTCTACTGGCGTATTTAATCATATGTGGAAACAAATTGGCGAAAACATTGCTAATTATAAATCTTATCCAAGAATCGTGGGTGAAACAGGCGGTAAAGATTTTGTAATGGTTCACCCAAGTGCCGATGTAGATACAGTAGTTACAGCACTTGCAAGAGGTGCATTTGAATTCCAAGGTCAAAAATGTTCAGCAGCGTCTAGAGCTTATTTACCAAGTAATATTGCTCCTGCAGTAAAAGCTAAATTGATTAAAACAGTGGAATCCATGAAAATGGGAACGGTGGAAGATTTTTCCAATTTTGTGAATGCAGTGATTGATGAAAAATCTTTTGACAATATTGCAAAGTATATTAACAAAGCAAAAAAAGATAAGAAAGCAAAAATTTTAGTGGGTGGTAATTTCAGCAAAAAAGTGGGTTATTTTATTGAGCCAACTGTCATTGAAACTTCTGATCCAAAATACCTTACCATGTGTGAGGAAATATTTGGTCCAGTGTTGACTATCTATACTTATCCTGCAACTAAGTTTGAAAAAACTTTGGAGATATTAAACAGTACTTCAAAATATGCTTTAACTGGTTCCATTATTTCTCAAGACAGAGCTTCGATTGAATTAGCTACCCAAAAACTACGTCATGCGGCAGGAAATTTTTACATAAATGATAAACCAACTGGAGCCGTAGTAGGGCAACAACCATTTGGCGGAGCAAGGGCTTCTGGAACCAACGATAAGGCAGGAAGTATGCTGAATTTGTATCGTTGGTTGAGTGCTAGAACCATAAAAGAGACATTTAACCCTCCAACCGACTATAAATACCCATTTTTAAACGAAGCGTAAGGCTGTTTTTGCTCGGTTTTAATACGAAAACAGTATATTTGCTCCTCAAAATTAAAGGACTGTGGCCCAAAATTTTTCAAAAGAAACTTACCTGTATTGGTATGAATTGATGCAATTGATTCGTCAATTTGAATCAAAATCAGAAGAAATGTATAAAATGGCTGGTAAAATCAGAGGATTTTTCCACGTGTACAATGGCCAAGAAGCTATTGCCGCGGGTTGTATGACCGCTACGAATCATGAAGATCCGTTTATTACTGGATACCGTGACCACGGTTTAGCGTTGGCAAAAGGAATGAGTCCTAATGCTGCTATGGCTGAATTGTATGGTAAAGCAACAGGTTGCTCAAAAGGTAAAGGTGGTAGTATGCACTTGTTTGATAAAGCCAATTACTTTTTTGGTGGACATGGTATTGTAGGCGCTCAAATTGGTACTGGAGCGGGATTGGCTTTTGCTGAACAATATCGTGGTTCAAAAAATGTAGTATTGTGCTTTTTCGGAGACGGTGCTGCACGACAAGGTATGTTGCACGAGGTTTTCAACTTAGCCATGTTATGGAAATTACCAGTTGTATTTATTTGTGAAAACAATAATTACGCAATGGGAACTTCCATCGAAAGAACAAGTAACGTAATTGATATTTACAAATTAGCAGACGCTTACGAAATGCCATCAGATAAAATTGATGGAATGACTGCCGAAGCCGTTCATGAAGGTGTTGCAAGAGCTGTAAAACGCGCGCGTGAAGGTGAAGGTCCTACCCTTTTAGAAATGAAAACGTATCGTTACAAAGGACACTCTGTATCGGATCCTCAAAAATATAGAACTAAAGACGAGGTAGAAGAATATAAAAATCAAGATCCAATTACGAAAGTAGCCAACACTATTTTGGCAAATAAATTTGCAACAGCCGAAGAACTAAAAGCAATCGATGATAAAATTGCAGCTATTGTAGATGGTTCTGTGAAATTTGCAGAAGAGAGTCCTTGGCCAGATGATAGCGAAGTATTGAAAGATGTATATATGGATCAATCTTACCCCTTCATCGTAGATTAATAAATTTATAAAAGAACTATAACAAAATAATATGAGTGATTTACACCAACAAGAAAAACATCCTTTCTTAGATTTCGTAAAGAATAACCAAAAAGCATTAACCTATTTATTAGTAATTGTAGTAGTGGGTTTAGTAGCGTTTTTTGGGTACACAGAATTATATCAAAAACCACGTGAAGCAAAAGCAGCTGATGCTTTATTCACTGCAGAGAAATATTTTGCACAAGACTCTTCTAATTTAGTTTTAAACGGAGATGGAACTAGCAAAGGTGCTTTATATGTTATTAAAGAATTCGGTGGTACTGATGCAGCTAACTTAGCAAAATATTATGCAGGTATTAGCTATTTCAGAACTGGAGATTTTAATAAATCTATTGAGTATTTAAAGGATTTTTCAACTAGTGCTAAACAAGTTCAAGCAATTGCTTATGGTACTACTGGAGATGCATACGCTGAATTAAAAAAGAACGACGAAGCAATTGAAGCTTACAAAAAAGCAGGTACTTATTTTCCAGAAGACGAATCTATTTCTTCTGAATATTTATTCCGTGCAGCTGCTTTATTAGAATTGAACGGCAAAGCAGATGATGCAATTGCTATTTATAAAGATATCAAAGCAAAATATCCTAAATCAGAAAAAGGATTCTCTGCTGATAAGTATATTTATCGTTTGAAAGTACAACCATAAATTGTATGAGGATTCCTATTAAGGATCTTCTGTAGCATAATTTATAAAATGAGTCTCCCAACAGAGGCTCATTTTCGTATAATCTTGTTAAATTTGAATATGACAGTACAATTATTCGTCCCTTGTTTTATAGATCAATTGTATCCACAGGTGGCATTTAATACTATTAAAGTATTAGAAAAAGCCGGTTGCGTGGTTAAATACAATGAACAACAAACCTGTTGTGGTCAACCCGCATTCAATGCTGGTTTTTGGGGGGAGTCAAAAGATGTTTGTACGAAGTTTGTACAAGATTTTGACGGCGCTGATTATATAGTAAGTCCAAGTGCGAGTTGTACGGGTTTTGTAAGAAACAACTTTGGTAAAATATTTGAAAACAATGCTTTTCAAAGTCCTGCTAAAAAAGTGACGAATCAAATGTTTGAGCTCTCAGAATTTTTAGTTTCTATTTTGAATGTGACCAACCTCGAAGCTGAGTTCAATGCTAAAGTTACTTTTCATGACAGCTGTGCTGGTTTAAGAGAATGTAAAATCAAATCAGAGCCGCGAACTTTATTAAATGCGGTGAAAGGATTAGAATTAGTGGAAATGAAAGACACCGATACTTGTTGTGGCTTTGGCGGAAGCTTTGCTGTAAAGTATGACACCATTAGCGTTGCGATGGCTGATCAAAAAATTGAAAATGCAATTGCAACAGATGCGGAATACATCATTAGTACGGATATGAGTTGCTTGATGCATTTGGATGGGCGTATTAATTTTAATGGACAAGCAGTAAAAGTCATGCACTTAGCCGATGTTTTAGCAAGTGGTTATTAGGTAACCCGATGTTATTTTTTTCGATCATTCAATTTCTTATAATAAATACAATATGGCATACTGGTTAATAAAATCTGAACCTTTCAAATATTCTTGGGATCAATTTGTAAAAGACAAAAAAACATTTTGGGACGGTGTACGTAATTATGGAGCACGTAATAATTTACGTTCCATGAAAAAAGGAGATTTAGCTTTTTGGTACCATAGTAATGAAGGTATGGAAATTGTGGGTATTGCTAAAGTTGTAAAAGAATCCTATCAAGACCCTACTACTGAAGAAACAGCTTGGTTGGCAGTGGATTTTGCACCACATAAAAAATTAAAGCATCCTGTTAAATTAGCCGACGTAAAAGCCAATACTAATTTAGCCAATATGGCCTTGGTAAGACTTGGTCGTTTATCGGTACAACCCGTTACAGATGCAGAATGGAATGAAGTATTAAAAATGAGCGAAGGATTGTAAAGAAATTTTAATTGCTATAGATACTTACTTAAAAAATACATAGCCAATTAGAATAGCAATAATCACACCTAATACATCGGCTAGTAACCCTGCCCATACTGCATAACGAACTTTCTTGATACCCACACTGCCAAAGTAAAGTGCAATGATGTAAAAAGTTGTATCAGCTGATCCCTGAAATATGGATGCTAATTTTCCTAAGAAAGAATCTGGTCCACTTGTTTTAAAAACATCCAGCATGAGTCCCCTAGCCCCGCTCCCACTTAATGGTCTCATTATGGCTACAGGTAAGGCCCCCACAAAATCTGTATTCAAGCCAGTGAGTTGTATTAAATAAGTTAGTCCGTCTATAATAAATCCCATGGCTCCACTGTCTCTGAACACTCTTATGGCAACCAACATGGCCACTAAATATGGAATGATTTTTACAATCACATCGAATCCATTTTTTGCGCCTTCAATAAAAGCATCAAATACGGCTACTTTCTTATAGGAACCGCCTACAATTATTGTTACTATAATAAGTAGTAAAATGCTTGAACCTGCAATTTTAGAAAATACCTCCTTGTTTTGAGCACTTAAACTATTTACACCGAATAGTACCAAACACATAAATACAAATAAGGCAGTCAACCAACCTATTAATACCCGATCCCATTTAATTTTTTGATAAAATCCAACCATAATTATACTCGCCAAAGTAGTGCCGATAGTTGCTAATACACATGGTATAAATATACTCGCTGCGTCATGCGAACCTGCTGCCAATCGGTATGAAATAATACTTAGTGGAATAATGGTAAGTCCACTGGTATGTAAAACCAAAAACATAATTTGAGCATTCGTAGCTTTTTCTTTATCTGGATTTAAACCTTGTAAACTCTCCATGGCTTTTAATGCAAAAGGTGTTGCTGCATTGTCTAACCCAAGCATGTTGGCACTAAAATTCATGACCATATGTCCCATAGCCGGGTGATTATCGGGGACTTCGGGAAAGAGTCTACTCAATAATGGATTCATCCATTTTGCTAGTTTTTGGATAGCCCCGGCTTTTTCAGCAATATTCATTAATCCAAGAAAAAATACCATGGTTCCTGCTAATGGCAAGGCAACGTCCAATACCGAGGATTTTGCTGAATCAAAAATACCATCTGCTAACAACTTAAATACCTCCGTATCTCCGAAAAAGACCAATTTAACTACTGCTATCATAAATGCAATCACAAAAAAGGCCATCCAGATCAAATTCATTGCCATAGTATCCATTGTTTATGGTACTAATATAGCCCATTTTGCGATTAGAATTGTATTTTTGCGGCACTTAAAAATGAAACAGATATGGCATTACAAGCAGGCATCGTGGGCTTACCCAATGTAGGAAAATCAACTTTATTTAACGCAGTGAGTAATAGTGCAAAAGCACAAGCAAGCAATTATCGTTTTTGCACCATTGAACCAAATGTAGGTTTAGTAGATGTGCCAGATCATAGAATGCAACAATTAGCCGACTTGATTATTCCTCAAAGAATCGTACCTACACAATTAGAGATTGTAGACATTGCTGGCTTGGTAAAAGGAGCAAGTAAAGGTGAAGGCTTGGGAAATAAATTTCTAGCAAATATCCGTGAAGTAAGTGCTATTATTCATGTGATTCGTTGTTTTGAAGATGAGAATGTTTTAAGAGAAGAAGGTGCTATTAATCCTATTGGCGATAAAGAAATTATTGAAACAGAATTGCAATTAAAAGATTTAGATAGCGTTGAGAAAAAAATGCAACGTGCTGAAAAAATGGCTAAAACAGATCCAAAGGCCAAAGTTGAATTAGAAGTATTAAAAAAGTGTAAGGCTCATTTAGAACAAGGCAAAAGTATTCGCTCCCTAGGATTGTCTAAGGAAGAAGCAGTGGCTATTGCTGATATATTTTTATTGACTGAAAAACCAGTAATGTATGTTGCCAATGTAGATGAAAAGTCAATGCATACGGGTAATCAGTATTCCGATAAATTAGTAGCCATGGCTAAGGAGGAAGGTGCACAAGTAATTGTAATGTGCAATAATATCGAGGCACAAATTACTGAACTAGAAGATCCAGACGATAAGGCTTTATTCATGGAAGAATATAAAATGACCGAGCCTGCTTTAAACCGATTAATTCAGTCGGCGTATAAATTATTGAATCTTGAAACCTATTTCACAGCGGGTGTTCAAGAAGTACGTGCTTGGACAATTGGGAACGGTTGGAAGGCACCACAGGCTGCAAGTGTGATTCATACAGATTTTGAAAAAGGATTTATTAAAGCGGAAGTAATTGCATTTGATGATTTTATTAAATATAAGAGTGAAGCCGCATGTAGAGAAAATGGAAAATTAAGAATAGAAGGAAAGGAATATATTGTTAAAGATGGAGATGTGATGCATTTTAGATTCAACGTTTAACTAAAATATCAAAAAGATGAAGTCGTATTTAGTAGTTTTATTGGGTAGTTGCATACTGCTAGGAGTTGCTTGCAAGAGCACTAATACAAATGATGCTACTTCGAATAGTGCTGATGCCATTGCAGCGCCTACTGCATTGTATTTTGATATTATCAAAATACACCCACATGATACAACTTCATATACAGAAGGTTTGGAATGGAATAACAATGATTTAATTGAAAGTACGGGCAACTACGGAAAAAGTCGTTTACGTATTTTAGATACTATTATGAAGGATAAAGTTGCTCCTGTTAAATTAGATGTTGCTTATTTTGGAGAAGGTACTACCCTTTTCAATGGGAAAATTTACCAACTTACTTGGAAGGAACATAAGGTATTTGTGTATGATGCAAAAACCTTAAAAAAAGAAAAGGAGTTGTATTGGCCTTATGAAGGTTGGGGCATGACGCATAATGATAGTTCAATTTTGATAAATACGGGAGGGAGTAATATCTATTTTGTGGATCCTACTACTTTCGCAGTTCAAAAAACTTTAGGGGTGTATAATAATTACGGCTACGTTTCAAATATCAATGAGTTAGAATGGGTAGATGGAAAAATATATGCAAATGTATATATGACCGATGATATTTTACAAATTGACCCATCCACGGGAAGAGTAACAGGAATAGCTGACATGTCTTCTCTTTTAGCAAAAGCAGGTGTTAAAAGGGATCCCCGAGAAAAAGACACCGGCAATGTACTCAATGGAATTGCTTATCATAAGCAAAAGGGACATTTTTTTATCACAGGGAAAGATTGGCCAGTATTAGTTGAAATGAAGTTAAAGTAAAAATAAAGCACTTTGATTATGGTATGTAAAGTGTAGTTTCAATTAATTTACTAGCTTGATTTCGTAAATGATAGAACTGGTTTTCTTCTTATTCTTCAATGCTAATAAGTTCGAAATACCGCCAATAACAAATGCACGTAACAAGCCAAAACTTCCAGACTTTTTGTACTTTTCACTTAGTAAGCTAATATAAAAACTATCAAACCACATAGGTTTGTATTGTACAATTTGCATTTCATTGTTTTCCACTAATGATTGCATGGAGGTTGGAGAGAAATGATAAAGATGTCTTGGCACATCATAAGCTGCCCAATATTGTTTATAAAACTGTGCATCAAAGCTGGTATAATTAGGGACTGCAATAATTAATCTTCCATTTTGCTTTAATAATTTCTTAAATATTTGCATGTATTCATGTAAATCATGTACATGTTCTAGTACATGCCAAAGTGTAATTACATCGTATTTCTTTGCAGGTAATTCATGTAAAGTTTCAATGGGAAGTAATTCAACTTGATAATTTGCTAGCGCTCTAATTCTGCTAGCTGCATCTGGTTCCAAAGCAGTTACATTCCATCCTTTTTGAATCATTGAATTTGCAAATGCGCCTGTTCCCGCACCTAGTTCTAAAAGATTGCCTTTATGGCCAGTAAATAAGGATTGTACCCAATTAGTTTTATCCAATAAAGTATGTTGCCTAACTCGATGGTAAAGATGATTCATCCATCCATCTTTTGTATCTGAATGTGAAATATAATCTGGGAAATTATAATAGGGCGCAATTTGAGATTTACTAGGTACAGGAAAAGTAAATTGTAACTGACATTGATCACATTGAACAATATTAAAATTTTCATTTGTCAATGAAAAATCTTTGCATTGTAATGCTAGGTGAACCTGATTACTTTTACAAATTGGACATTGTGTATGATTAGGTGTCAGTGCAGGCATACTATAATTGTTTATAAAATATTAAAGTAAGTGCAAGGACAAATAAAGCAAGTGCCCATTTAATCCACTTGTTCGTGTTATTATTATCAAAATCATCTAATAATGTATGATTGGTGTTTATAGCAGCAAGCGATAAATTTTGATAGTAATCGACTCCTTGATAAAATGAAGTCCATTTGTAATGATCGGCTTGTTTTTGTATAACCCCTAAACTTCCAATTTCTAATGTAGCTACTGTCTTTGATTTAAATGTTTGAATAAGTTGATCCAATTTTACGGCAGCTTGTTCAACAGATATATCCAACCTATCTGCAATAAAATTATAAAAATCTTTTGTAGGTTTATCACCATTTGGATCAAATACAATGGTTTCCTGTGGTGCGTGTAAAATGTTATCCTGACATTCGGCTTCTTGCATACTCAATTTTATAGAGCCAATGCTTGGCAAATCAAGATAGCCATTTTGAATAAAATATAGTTCTAAGCTCTTTATCATAGTTATTTTCTAAACGAATATACGACGCCTCCTACAAATTGCACCCCTAAAGATGGATAATCTCCCCATCTTTCATAAGGTTTATCCAAGAGGTTCTCTCCTTTCACCCAAGCACTCCAACTTGGCGCTAATTTATAAGTAAAGCCCGCATTTAACACAAAGGTGTTTTTTAAATTATAGGGTTTGGAAGATTCATTAAACAATGTTGCTCCCGTCCAATATTGAACACCTCCATCAATGATCCATTTTTTATTTGGAATCCAATTTAAACTTGAATTCACTTCTAATGGCAATATTCCCCAAGGCTTGGCATTATCTTGTAATGAATTAAACTGAATATATTTCAATTTATTCAGCACCAATAATTTATCACTAAATTGATATCGTAAATTGGCATCTAGCTCAATGGTGGAAGCGCTCTTTTCAAAAATAGTAGCATATTTTAAACCATAAGCATTTCGATCCGTATTCATGAGTCTATTAAACAATGGCAAATTTTTATAGTCATTCATGGAGAAACCTACACTATAGTCCAATCTTTTACCAGCACTTACTTGTATTTCAACAAATTTTTTCTCTTGTGTTGTGAATACAATATTTGTAGGCGGAGCTATCCAAGGATTCATAATAGCCAAAGAAGCATATTGATTGTTAATCACATGTGTACGCCAACCAGCAATTAATAAATAATTAGTATCCGTTAACTTCTTTTTGAACTCAACCATCGGATATAATTTATACGCTTGGTTTTGTAATGTAGGACTGACTCCTAGTTTAAAATCACTTTTCAATTTGTTAAATTCGATTGCAGGATCAAATCTTAATTCTTGGTTTTGTTGATGTTTTGTTTCAGTCTGATTATATTGATTGAAACTATAAGACATGTCTAAATGTAATTTTATATCATGCTTAAAACTTAAATTCATTGGATTTTTTACATATACCCAGGTATTGGTACTACCAATTTGACCTTCAAATTGTTCTGCCTGAATGGTTGGATTGATGTGAACCAATTTATGGTCAGTATTATAATTTAACCAGCCCAATGAAATTCCATAATGTGAAAAATTTTGTTCAAAATTAGACTCAGGTAAAGTATTCTTGTTTGATACTAAACCATAGCGATATCTTTGACTATGTTGATAAAATGCTTGTGTTTGTAAATGATTTAATTCATTAATAACCTGATCTCCAATATACCTAAAACCAAGATCACGAATAATTTGTAGTGGATGTGTGCCAGTTGTTGATTCATTGTACAATTTTACAGAATGCGTATTCTTTTTAGTATCCATTCCATTTACATTCAATTCAACAAACTGGTGCGCGTAATTTCCATATCCGATTTTAAAGTTCGTTACATTTTTTAACCTTTCTAATGTATCCATTTTAAATGCTCTAGGCACTAATGCTATTGGACGATATTGAAATGAAAGATTTTGACTTGGAACTTGGTAGTTTAAAATAATTGTTGATGTATCAATTTGAGTAAAAGCATTGGTAAATGATATTTTAGCTACATTTTTTAGTTGAGGTTTAAATGCAGATAATATGGTTACCACTTTTTCGGGAATGGAGTCCATTTTGGCTGTTTTTACTTCCTCGTTTGTATTTTTCAATAAGGCATTTAAATTAGCAACTTCGTCAAATTTAGGTTGCCTATCTAATTTGGAGTTTGCTTTTAGTTTTTTAGAACTTTGTTTTTTGGAACCCTTATTTTTAGTAATTTTTTTATTGGAATTGGAATTGTCACTTGTTTTAACGTGTAACTCTTTATTAGATTTTTTATGCTTTTTTTGAGCCTCAAGTGGTGCACAAAAACAAATCAATCCTGTTAAAATCAATATATATTTAAATAATAGCTTCATACTCTCTTTTTTACTTAATGTTTGTATTATCAATTAGTAATTTTAATTTATTAGCAGCTTCTGTTTTTAATTCCTCGATGGTTGCATTTTCAGAAACACTTTTGTAAGTAGCTATTGCATTAAAATTGTCTTTTTGTGCAGCGTAGATGTCCCCTAATAATATATAGGTTTTAGTAACCCAATATTCATAAGATGCTTGTTTTTTGATCATTTCAAAAGCAGTCTTCTCGGCAAGTGCATATTTGTTTTGCACTAAGTATATGAATGCTAATTGATAATGCGCTTCTGCAGTAATTAATGAAGGATTAGATTTTAAAATCTTATTCAACAATTGAATTGCACCAGCGGTATCTTTATTTAGAATACTATTATGATACAATGCCATATTGGCCATTAATATATCATCAGTTGCAGAAGATTTTTCTTGAATAATTTGAGTGGCAATTTTAGCAGCTTCAAACCATTTTTCACTTTTGTATTCACATCTTAGTAAACCCTTTAGTGCTTCCGTTTTATTTTCTTGTTGAATTGCAATCTGATCTAGAACAGTAAAATATTTTTCTGCTAAATCGTACCTCTTAAAATTAAAGTAATTAAGTCTAGCAGCAATCAAAGCAGCTCTTTCAGCAAACTTATTTGGTGCTTGATTGGCAACTTGACCAAAATAGATGGCTGCAGTATCAAATTGTTGTTGAGCATAGGCAATTTCAGCAATTAAATTATTGGCATCTAATTGGTATTTCCCGTTTGGAAACTGGGCTAAATACTTTACAAATCCTGTAGTAGCTTCGGTATATTTTTTTTGCTCATATTTTAAAATAGTAGCTCTATAGGTTAAGGAGTCTTGCTCATTGGTAGATAAAGGTTTTCCAAAATCATTCATGAATTGAACAAATAATTCTGGCGTTTGATCCTCAATAAATATATTGCGAACAAATTCAATAGCGTTGTCGCTTTCTATAGATTTAGGATACGCTGAGAATAATTCTCTAAAAGTTTGTAAGGCCACTTCATTTTTATCTAAATTAAAATACACCAACCCTAGTTTATAATACGCTTGAGGGTAATATGTTTTTGCAGATTTGTCTAATAAAATTTTAGTTAATGGCGCAATGGCTTCTTGATAATTTTCGTGATTAGTATAAGTATCGGCCAACTCCATTCTGGCGTCATTTGTATAAGTAGAGGCACTGAAAATATTGTCAAAATCTTTTAGAATTTTAATTTTCTCATTGGCTTGACCCATTCCACCTAATAGGACTGCTTTTTGTAAAGTAGCATAATCTACATAACTCCAGGAAAGATCAATGATTTGTTGATAAGATTGTAAAGCAGGTTTTAATTGCTTTAACATCATTTGACAATCTGCTAATCTAACAAAGGCATCTTTCTGGTAGTTTTCAAACGCATTGTCAGGAGATTTAAAAGTGGCCCCTGAAAAGTATTCTAATGCTTTTTGATAATTACCCTTTTTTAAATAGCAATAACCTAAAGTATATTTTGCATGTTTTGCACTTACATCTCCAATTTCAACAGCATCGGCTAAATACTTATCTAAACTCTCAATCGACTCGTTAATGCGTCCCATTTTATAAGCTAGCTCTCCTATCCAAAAAAGTGTTTCAGGTAATACTTTGGCGTTATAAGGTGTATTTTGTAACTGATTTAAAAGTATATATGCTTTTTCAATTTGACCATCAGTAATATATACAGTGGCTCTTCCTAAAAGAATTTGTGGATATAATTTTAATATTTCAATATTGGGTTTTTCAATGGATTCATAAGCTTCAAATGCCTGAACATAATTATTGCTCATCGTTAATGCAGTAATCCATAATGTTTTTGCTTCATTAACATAAGCTGAATTTGGATAAGCATATGTAAACTTATCTAATGCTGCAACCGCATTGCTGTATTCTTTTAATTCAATAGTTAATTTCGCATAATTAAACAACGCGATTTCTTTTTGTGATAAATTTTGGCTTTTAGTAGAACATAATAAAAATGCATTTTTTGCACCATTTTTATCGTTCATTTTTAAGTAAGCGGTGCCTAATAAATACATGCTATTCTGACCTAATGAATCTTCGGCATTCGCCAATTTTTTAAAACCAATGACAGCCTTTTCCCATTGTTGAGTTTGTGCATAACAAAATGATAACTGATATAAGTCTTGTTCGTCTAATTTTGTTTGCGCTGCTGCAAAACTTGCTAAAAATGGCAAAGCATTTGCATATTGTTTTTTCTCAAACAACAAATGCCCCATTAATTGTTGAAGTTGGATATTATAATACTGCCCGTTGTTTTTTAATGCATTTTCACAATTTATCATCGCCGCATCAATATCACCTAAAAAATAATATAACTGACTTATATAAAACGGAGTCAATTTAGCATAGGCTTTGTTGGTAGAAGCGATTTGAAAACAATTAAGTGCCAATTGATATTCCTTCTTTTCAAGTGCGATAAAACCAGCATAATAGTTAGCATCAGTATAATAAGTATTGTTCTTAACCTGTCTTAACCCATTTAATAAAGAAGCTGCTTTTTCCCAATTCCCTTGTTTGAAATACAAATAACCTTGTTGGTATTTCATTAAGATAATTTCATAATTCTCTAAATCATCAAGGCTTACATTGCTAAATGCTATTAGCGATTCTTTTTCCTTGTGTTTTTTAAAATAATATTTACCTAATAAATAGGAAATTCTTGACTGATATATTCTATTATTCGTTTGCTTAATCCAATCATTCGCCATTTTTTCGCTGTATGATTTTTCTAAAGCAAGTGATAGAGAAATAAAATAATAGCTAATATCGTCTTGTTTGGGTGAAAAAGTATAGGCAGATTGAATATGTTGGAAAGCTGTTAAGGTATCCCCTTGTCTTAAGGCCTGCATTCCTTTTTGGAAAACATCATCCATTGGATTACTATATTGAACATTTTGGGCCTTGGCGCCAAAAGCGGAGCAACAAATAAAAACAAGAACGAAAATGGATTGTCTAATTGATAACATATATTCCTATGTTTAATAATAGCCTAAAATTAAGACCTCTTTATTGAACGTTGCGCTTTATAGACTTATTGTGGAAAAACAACTTGAATGCTTAATTTTGTCAACAAATACAATAATTTAACATTTTATGTACCAACATGAAACAACAGTAAGAGTTAGATACGCGGAGGCCGATCCCATGAATGTGGTGTATTATGGTAATTATGCGCAATATTTTGAAGTAGCAAGAGTAGAAAGCCTTAGGGCACTTGGAATTAGCTATAAAACCATCGAAGAAATGGGTATTATGTTACCAGTAGTAGAACTCAATATCAAATACTTGCGGCCAGCAAAATATGATGACTTATTAACCATCAAAACAGTCATCAAAACCCTTCCAACCGATCATCGTATTCAATTTGACCAAGAAGTATATAATGAAGAAGGCAAACTGTTAACTATTGGTATTGTTAAACTGTATTTTATGGACAAAAATTTGGGTAAAAGAGCTGAAATGCCCGCTTTCTTGAAGGAGAAACTAAGTCCTTATTTTAGTTAATGCCTCCTATTTTGGATTATTTTGGTTTATTTTGCAGCCTAATCAATTATTCATTGAATGAATTCAATTCAAGCGTCGATTATTACTATCGGAGATGAACTTTTAATTGGTCAAGTAATTGATACCAATAGTGCTTACATCGCACAAGTACTCAATAAAATTGGGGTTGCTGTGAAAAATAGAATTGCAGTTGGTGATGATAAAACAGCAATCATAGAAGCTTTAGAAACTGCTTCAAAAAAAAGCAATATTATCATTATGACTGGTGGCTTAGGCCCAACGGCCGATGATATCACCAAGCCTTTATTGAATGAATATTTTGGAGGTGAATTGGTTATTCACCAGCCTACGCTCGATCATATTACAGATTTGTTTGTGAACAAACACAAACGACCAATGATTGAGAGAAATCGTAAACAGGCCGAAGTACCCAATGTGTGTGAGGTTTTATTTAACGAAACTGGAACTGCGCCTGGAATGTTGTTTAAGAAAGAAGGGGTCTATTATTTTTCATTACCTGGAGTTCCTCATGAAATGAGATTTCTTACTGATAAATATGTAATTCCAACCATTGCTAGTGCATTTAAGGCACCAACTATTTTACATAGAACCTTATTGACAGCAGGTCTTGGAGAATCATTTTTAGCGGAGATGATCGCAGATTTTGAAAATGCGCTTCCTACCAATATTAAATTAGCCTACCTGCCCAATTTTGGAATGGTGAGACTTAGATTAACAGCCACTGGCGATAATGAAAAATTATTGGAAATCAGCATCAACGAACAGTTTGCACAACTTAAATTGGCAGTTAGTGACTATTTGGTTACAGATGTGGATGACAATATGGAAGTTGTAGTTGGCAAACTCTTGAAAGAAAAAAATCAAACTGTAGCCACTGCAGAAAGTTGCACAGGTGGGTATATTGGTCATTTATTGTCTAAACATGCAGGTTCTTCTCAATTTTATACTGGAGGTATTATTAGCTATGATAATCGAATTAAAACTGAATTCTTGGACGTACCCGCTCCTATTTTGCAAACCGTGGGTGCAGTAAGCCAAGAAGCGGTAGAGCAAATGGCCAAATCGGTTCGAGAAAGCATGAAAACAGACTTTGCTGTTTCAGTAAGTGGTATTATGGGGCCATCGGGCCAAACCGATGAAAAACCGCTAGGAATGGTCTGGATAGGTGTTGCAAGCAAGGAAAAAGTGGTTTCGAAGGTTTTTTACCTCCGTTTTGATCGTTTACGCAATATTGAAGTAACTGCCAATCAAGCCATAAATTTACTTAGGTTGTTAATAATCAATAAGATTTAGTCTTATTTTTGCTTAAAATTATCCCATATGCCTCTTGTTGATTTGGTGATGCCTAAATTGGGTGAAAGTATAATGGAAGCGACCATCCTAAAATGGTATAAGCAAGTGGGAGATACAATTCATCTTGATGAGACTTTATTGGATATAGCTACCGACAAAGTGGATAGCGAAGTGCCTTCTACTGTTGGAGGGGTCATTAAAGAAATTTTATTTGAAGTAAATGCAGTAGTACCTATTGGTGCTGTAATTGCACGCATAGAATCTGCTGGAACAAATGCAGCCCCAACTTCTTCCACTCCGGTTGCAGCAGCCATTGCCCCTATTGTTGCAAAACCTTCTGAAAATATTGTTGAGGAAGTACCATTCACTCCAACTCCAACCACATCAACTGCATCAGCTTCACCAATTGCAAATCCTATTGCGGAAGTAAAAAACAATACGGATTCAGTTCAAAATTTAGATGGATCTGACCCTAAGTTTTTTTCGCCTTTGGTTTTAAATATTGCACAAAGTGAAGGCGTTAGCTTTAACGAGCTTCAATATATTGCGGGTACTGGAAGTCTTGGTAGGGTTACAAAAAAAGATATTTTAAATTATATCGCAGCAAAAAAGGCGGGTACGCTAGCTCCTATTGCTCAAACTCCAAGTTCAATACCTACTTCTACAAATAATAGTATTCCAGTTGTTCCTACACAAACTTCTACGCTAAGTAAACCTTTGGACGAATTGTTAAGTGACCATGCAAATTTCATGGCTCAAAGCAGTTCAGCTAAAGTAGCAAATCCAGAAGAAGTAATTCTTACAGGTAATACCGAAATTGTAGAAATGGATCGTATGCGCAAGTTGATTGCCAAGCATATGATAGATAGTGTGCAAACGAGTCCTCATGTTACATCCTTTGTTGAAGCCGATGTAACAAATATGGTGGTATGGAGAGAAAAAGTAAAACAACTATTTGAAAAAAGAGAAGGCACTAAGTTAACATTCACTCCAATGTTCTTTGAATGTATTGCTGCTGCCTTGGGAAAATATCCAATTGTAAATAGTAGTTTACAAAATGATCAAATTATTTACCGAAAAGACATCAATATAGGAATGGCAACTGCATTACCAACTGGTAATTTAATTGTTCCTGTCATTAAAGGTGCAAATCAATTAAGTATTGTCGGCTTAAGTAAAGCAGTGAACAATCTAGCCAATGCTGCAAGAAACAACCAATTAAGACCTCATGATACACAAGGAGGTACATTCACTGTAACGAATGTAGGCACTTTTGGAAGTTTAATGGGCACGCCTATTATAAATCAACCACAAGTAGCTGTTCTAGCATTGGGTGCTATTAAAAAACGAGCAGTGGTAGTAGAAACGCCACAAGGAGATGCAATTACAGTTCGCCATATGATGTACTTGTCTATGAGTTATGATCACCGAATTGTTGATGGTGCAGTAGGCTCACAATTTTTAACCGCTGTTGCAAAAGCATTTGAAAATTGGGATCCCAATCGTCAATGGTTTCAATATGTATAAGTCAAAAATATTATGTAACGTCCTAAAATAGGTTGACTGATTTTAGGTAATAGTTGAAGATACCGAAGGAGGAGCACTTTGCAAAGTGCTCCTCCTTTTTTTGTGCCATAATTTGGGTACTATTTGTCTTTGTTCATGCATTTTCATTGGGGTAACGTAA
>CANGIZ010000023.1 GCA_947454025.1 Bacteroidota bacterium
AAAGAGGGTGTTTTGTTAGATGTGAATGTCCCCAGTTCGCTCATTAAGCATATCAATCGACCGAGTTATCAAAAATTGAAAGAAGAAAAAATCATTTTTGAAGGAATGGTCCCCAAAATTGACAATGCTTACCTAGCCTTAGATAACGGTGTAAAATCAGTTATTATTGGCAGGGCTGAAAAGATGAATGAATTAATTAATGGTACCACGGGTACAACAATCACAACATCATGACAACTACTTTAAATACAGATACAATTAGCCAATTACAAAAAGGCGCTTTACAATTATTAAAAAAGTTAATTGCAACTTCTTCATTAAGTAAGGAAGAAGATTTAACCGGTGATATTATTGAGGAGTATTTAGCGACACATAAGGTTAAGACAGGGAGGATAAAAAACAATATATGGGCAACCAATCTGCATTTTGATCCAACCAAGCCATCTATATTATTAAATTCTCATCACGATACGGTAAAGCCAAATAAAGGATATACACTGGATCCATTTAGTCCAATTGAAAAAGAAGGAAAATTATTTGGATTAGGGAGCAACGATGCAGGTGGTTGTTTAGTAAGTTTAATAGCTTGTTTCTTATATTATTATGATGAAAAGAATTTGCCATATAACTTAGTTTTAGTTGCATCGGCCGAAGAAGAAATTTCTGGAAGTGAAGGTATTGAGTTGGCATTAAAATCTATTCCAAAAATTGATTTTGGTATTGTGGGCGAGCCTACTTTATTAGAAATGGCTATTGCTGAAAGAGGCTTAATGGTTTTAGATGTTGTGGCAACTGGTAAAGCAGGTCATGCTGCTAGAGAGGAAGGAGAAAGCGCTTTATATAAAATATTACCAGACTTAGCATGGTTTAAGACTTTTCAATTTGAAAAAGTATCTGATTTATTAGGCGCTGTAAAAATGAGCGTGACTGTTATTGAAACCGAAAACAAACAACACAATGTGGTACCTTCTACTTGTAAAATGGTAGTAGACGTGCGCGTAAATGAGTTGTATACTTTTGAAGAAATTTTAGAGACCATTGGCAAGCATGTAAAATCCTCCGTTACTCCAAGAAGCTTAAGAATGAGATCTACTGGCATAGCACTAGACCATGTATTAATCAAAGCAGGAATGGCTTTGGGAAAAGGGTACTATGGTTCGGTTACCACATCGGATAAAGCATTAATGCCATTCCCAACTTTAAAAATGGGACCTGGTGATTCTGCACGTAGTCATATAGCCGATGAATTTATTTATTTAAAGGAGATCGAGGAAGGCGTATCCACTTATATCCAATTACTTTCAACTATTTTTACATTATGAGTAAGCTTTGGCAAAAGAACAGTAAGGTAGCTGGTTCGGTAGAACAATTTACCATAGGGAATGATCAGGCTATGGATCTATATCTAGCAGCTTATGATGTATTGGGATCTATTGCCCATACCACTATGTTGTCGGAAGTGGGATTGTTAACGAAGGATGAACAAGTGCAATTAAAAAAAGCTTTAGTGGAAATTTATGCTTTAGTGCAGTCGGGTAATTTTACCTTGTCGGCTGGAGTTGAGGATATTCATTCACAAGTTGAAATGTTATTGACGGAGAAGTTGGGGGATATTGGTAAAAAAATTCATAGTGCAAGAAGTAGAAACGATCAGGTTTTAGTGGACCTTAAATTATTTTTACGTGCTGAGCTCATGGACCTAAGTAAGTCGGTACAAACTTTATTTACTTTATTACAAGAAAAGAGCGAGCAATATAAAAATGATTTATTACCTGGCTATACACATTTGCAATTGGCCATGCCTTCCTCCTTTGGATTATGGCTAGGGGCTTATGCCGAGAGCTTGGTAGACGATATGACTATGTTGCAAGCAGCCTATAAAGTTGTAAATAAGAATCCACTAGGTTCGGCTGCTGGGTATGGATCATCTTTCCCGATAAATAGAACAAGAACGACCGAATTACTAGGATTTGAAACCTTAAATTATAATGTAGTGTATGCGCAAATGGGTCGTGGTAAAGCGGAGCGCGTAACCGCGATGGCTTTAGCTAACTTTGCTGACACCTTAGCAAGATTAAGTATGGATGCTTGTTTATTTATGAATCAAAATTTTGGGTTCATAAAATTCCCGGAAGAATTAACGACTGGTTCGAGCATTATGCCACACAAAAAAAATCCAGATGTATTTGAATTAATCAGATCTTATTGTAATCGAATTAAGGCCCTGCCGAATGAGATAATGATGATGACAACGAACCTGCCTTCGGGTTATCATCGAGATTTGCAATTGTTAAAAGAACATTTATTTCCTGCATTTCAGCAATTAAAAAACTGTATTCAAATGGCTTCCTTGATGATTGAAAATATGGAAGTGAAAAAGGATATTTTAGAAGACACCAAATACCAGTTTTTATTTAGTGTGGAGGAAGTTAATAAATTAGTGAATGCAGGTATGCCATTTAGAGATGCGTATAAAAAAGTAGGTTTAGCTATCGAAGCGGGCCAATTCACTTATTCTACAAAGCTTGCGCATACCCATGAAGGTAGTATTGGAAACCTTTGTACAGCACAAATTGCAAATGAAATGAAAAAAGCCGTGGAGGGGATGGAATTTGGTAAAGTTGATGCTCAAATTGAGTTATTATTGAAAACTGAATTGTAATTTAGCCATCTAAATTTCATTTAATTTAACATATACTATGAAAAAAGGAATTATCATCATGATCGCGATAGTAGGAGCGGTAACAGCTATGGCACAAACAAAGCCAGTAGCAAAAACGGGTGCACCTACTTCAAAACCTAAATTGGCAGTATCCAATGTACAAACTCAATCCTTAAAAACTACAAAGGACAGTGCATCTTATGCATTGGGTTACAGAATTGCGCAAAGTTTAAAAGGACAGGGGTTGCAAGACGTGAATTTCGAAATGTTTAAAAAAGGAATGGCTGCAGGTGTAATTTCTAAAACAGAAATTCCTGATAGCTTATTAGATGTATGTATAAAAAACTACCAAGATAAAATGAGTCAAGAAAAAATCGCTATTAACAGAGCAGAAGGAAAGGCATTTTTAGCAGAAAATGCAACAAAACCAGGTGTTGTGAAAATGACAAATGGTATGCAATACTTAGTATTAACTGAAGGAACAGGTACAGAGCATCCTACTTTAAAAAGTAAGGTAAAATGTCATTACCATGGTACTTTAATTAATGGTACCGTATTTGACAGTTCAGTACAAAGAGGTGAGCCAATTAGCTTCCCATTAAACGGTGTAATTAAAGGATGGCAGGATGCTGTTCAATTAATGACTGTTGGTGCTAAATGGAGATTGTTTATTCCTAGTGAATTAGCTTATGGTGAACGTTCGGCTGGACCAGTGATTGGACCAGGAAGTACATTGATTTTTGATGTAGAATTATTAGGCATTGAATAAATGACTTAAAATAGTAAAAAGACCCCCTTAATTGGGGGTTTTTTATTGTTATTATGTGGTAATTTTGAACTCGTTAAATAGAACCTATGAAACAGCGTATCGGAATAGCAATTTTAGTGTGTGCGGCGATGTTTGCATGTACTCCCAATAATGTAAAAACAGATGCAGCCATTGCTAAAATTATGGATAGTGCGGGCATGAAAGGATGCTTTGCTTTGATGGAAAATGGTTCAGGTCAATTTACGATCTCCGACTTGTCTATGTATAAGGATTCTGCATATGCACCCTTGGCTACATTTTTTGCATTACCAAGTTTAATTGCTTTGGATCGAGGGTATATTAATCACAATGCTGCTACTTGGATCACTACCGACTCAACTAATTATTATGTAAGCCTTATGGAGAAAATTAGTAGGGCTGATTTAATAAAAACTATCGACTCTATACATTATGGCAAAGGGATTATTAGTGCGTCCATGAATGATTTTTGGAAAGATGCTTCCTTACGTATTACTGCCGATGAGCAATTGGGTTTTATTAAGAAATTATATTTTAATGAGTTGCCTTTTCAAAAACGTTCTCAGGATATGTATAAAAAAATGATTTTGAAAGAGGACAATGCTGGATACAAACTAAGTTATATACAAGGGATAGATGCTTCAAAAGCTGCTTGGATAATGGGTTATGTAGAAGAGAACAAGCACCCTTATTTTTTTGTGATGCATGCTACAACGATACAGTCGAATAAAACACCAATCGATGTATTAAAATCTATCTTATTACAACAAGGATTTTTGAAAGGAGTAAGATAAAATAGTTTAAAAAATCATTTATAGCCTACATATGCAATACTACTGTAATTCTTTAACTGCTTATAAGCGTTTTGTTACCAGAGAGGTAAAAGTGGGTAGCCTTGTTATTGGTGGTGGTAATCCTGTGAGAGTACAAACCATGACTACGACGGATACCATGGATACGGATGCAACGGTAGCGCAGGTTATTAAATGTATCGAAGCAGGCGCAGAATTGGTTCGTATTACTGCACCTTCCAAAAAAGAAGCCGATAATTTAGCCAATATAAAAGCAGCATTAAGAGCAAAGGGATATGCTACACCATTGGTTGCTGATATACATTTCACACCTAATGCTGCAGAGATTGCAGCTACGATTGTTGAAAAAGTAAGAGTGAATCCAGGAAACTATGTAGACAAGAAAAAATTTGAACAAATTGAATATACCGATGCAGAATACATAGAAGAGATGGAACGAATTAGAGAACGCTTTTCACCATTGGTATTAATTTGTAAGAAACATGGTACAGCCATGCGTATTGGCACCAATCACGGTTCTTTAAGCGATCGTATTATGAGTAGGTATGGTGATACCGCAAATGGAATGGTAGAGAGTGCGATGGAATTTTTACGTATCGCAAGAAGCTTGGATTATCATCAGATTATTTTAAGTATGAAGTCTAGCAATCCACAAGTGATGGTGCAGGCTTATCGTTTATTATTGCAACAAATGGATGCCGAATTTGGTGAATGTTATCCATTGCATTTAGGTGTAACCGAAGCGGGTGATGGTGAAGATGGTCGTATTAAAAGTGCCATTGGCATTGGAACTTTATTAGAAGACGGAATTGGAGATACAATTAGAGTAAGTTTAACGGAAGATCCTGAATTGGAAATTCCTGTGTGTAGAGACATTGTTAAAAGGTACAATGGGCAGACAAATGTTACGAACAGCACCATTTTGCCAATTGATAAATTAACGTATAGTCCATTTGAATATAAAAGAAGAAACACAATTGCAGTTGAAAATATCGGTGGACACCATGTGCCGGTTGTAATTGCAGATTTAAGTCATTTGGAAATCATCTCAAGAGAAAGTTTAGTAGCGATTGGTTATACTTATCAACAAGCAACTGATAAATGGAATATTGGAGATGCAGCAGCAGACTATGTATTTGTGGGCACCAAAAATATTGATTTTGATTTACCAGGTACATTGCGTGTGATTGTAAATCAGGCTGCATGGAAGCCGACCGAGGGGACGCAAAAATATTTGCCATTGTTTGATGCAAGTGATTATATTGGTGCAACACAAAAAAGTAGTGCGATTAATTTTGTAATGATTGATTGTTATAGCACTGCAGCTTCAATTTCAGATGAGCAGTTGCTGCAATTGGCAAAAGAGCCAACTACCGTTTTTTGTTTAAGTAGTAGTTTGCGCAATGCGATGCCTGCGGTAAGAAGAATGATTGTAAAATTAATGGAACTAGGTATAGAAACTCCTGTAGTGCTAATGACAACAAGTAATTGGATAAGCACCGACGAACACTTAATTCATTTTGCTGCCGAAACAGGTGCTTTATTGTTAGAGGGCATGGGAGATGGTATTTTCTTGACAGTTACCGATGAAGCATATCAGCAAGCGAATGGCAAGATGGCAAATTTGTCGGGCCGAAATTATATTACCAATTCAACTATTGAGCAGTTTTTGAATGCAACGAGCTTTGGTATTTTACAAGCTACTAGAACTAGAATTTCTAAAACTGAATATATTTCTTGTCCAAGTTGTGGTAGAACCTTATTTGAATTACAGGAAACAACTGCTAAAATAAGAAAAGTAACTAACCATTTAAAAGGATTGAAAATAGCCATAATGGGCTGTATTGTAAATGGACCTGGAGAAATGGCAGATGCTGATTTTGGGTATGTAGGTAGTGGAGTGGGTAAAATCACTTTGTATAAAGGCAAAGAAGTGATGAAGCGAAATATTGATAGTGAAGTTGCTGTGGATGAATTGATTCAATTATTAAAAGAAAATGATGCCTGGATTGAACCTGCGCAACATTAATCGAACACCTATGTATTTTATTATTTATCCATTTTTTTATTTGCTTTCTTTATTGCCTTATCGTGTATTGTATCTAATCAGCGATGGGGTTGCCTTTTTATTAAGAAAAGTAATTAAGTATAGGGTGAAAGTGGTGGATCAGAATTTAGCCATCGCTTTTCCTGAAAAATCCTTGCAAGCGCGTAAGCAAATTGCAAAAGCTTTTTACCAGCAGTTTACGGATTCTTTTTTGGAAACAATTAAATTGATTTCTATTTCAGAAAAAGAGTTGAATAAAAGATTTACATCTAATATTCATGTATTAAATGACCTATACAAAACAGGGCAGTCGGTTCAATTGTTAACAGGACATTTTTTTAATTGGGAGATTGCCAATCTTGGCGTCTCCAAAGAAAGCCATTACCCATTTGTTGTGGTATACATGCCTTTAGAAAATAAAGCTTTTAATAAATTAATTTACAACATGCGCGCGCGTTTTGGTAGCGTATTGATTCCGGCAACAAATTTTAAATCTCAATTTCATCAATACATTACTAAGGGCGAACCATATGCTTTGATTTTGGCTGCCGATCAAAATCCAGGAAAACCTTTACAGTCCTACTGGGTGCCTTTTTTTGGCAAACCAACGCCGTTCGTGAAAGGTCCTGAGAAAGGAGGAAAACTAAATAATACAGCTCAGGTATTTGCGCATTTTTATCGTGTAAAACGAGGCCATTACAAGTTGGATTTTGAATTAATTACTACGACGCCGAATGAATATGCCGATGGTGCATTAACAGCAAAATTCGTGAAAGTGCTCGAAGATAAAATTAAGCAAGCGCCTTTTAATTATTTATGGAGCCACAGGCGTTGGAAATACAATTATGATGCAACCTTGCATGAAAAATTACTTGTAAAAGAATAGTGTGAATTAATCTTCTAAAAAACTCGTTTTTGAAGGATCTGTTTTCGTGATTTTAGCTTTCTTAATACTTTCAAAACTAAACTTGTCTTTTAGAAATTGAATGCCTTCCCATCCGTCTACCACCACTCTAATATTGTGAATACCTTGTTTCTTTAAAAGACTTGCTGCAAGGGTATTGCTGTCTCCGTTTTCACTAATAAGGTAAATATTAAAATGCTCGTCTAATTCTGACATGCTTCCTGGGTCCATGAACTCTGCTAAGGGCAATGAAATTGAATTCTTAATATGTTGTTTTTCATATGCTTCTTCGGTACGTATATCCAATGGCATCAGAAATTCATCAAAAGGAATATCCATTGCTAATTCATCAGGTTCAACCGAAATTAACATATCAATGGTGTTGCCAGATTGTAACCAAGTAGCGTATCCGCCTTGCAAATATCCTAAGATATTTGAAAATCCTGCTTCCTTAAAATAGGCGAGCGTTTCTTTTTCTAAATGAGGATCAAAAATAAATACGAGTGGAGAATCTCTTTTAATCATCCCCATCGCTACTGCGTATTTCACAGTAGCGGGGGTGATATGTAATGAGTTTGGAATATGACCATCCATCCATTGATCAGCTGTTCGAGTGTCAATGATGATATTGGCAGGTTCATCAAGCAATTGCTTGAACTGATCGATCGTTAAAGTCATATTATCCAACAAGTTGTTCAACAAATTGATTTACTTGTTCTAGTCGATTGTAGTCCACTGTGTAAAAGATAAACTTACCTTCTCTTGTGGTAATTACAATACCAGCTCTTCTTAAAATAGCTAAATGTTGAGAAGCCACTGATTGTTCTAGACGTAGTTTAACGTAGATCTCAGTAACAGTCATTTTTTGATGTTCGTCAATAAGTTTTACAATTTGTTGACGCAATTTGTGGTTTAATGCTCTCAAAATCATCGCCGCTTTTTTGCTATGTAGCAAATCTACTTTCAATGGAGCTTTTCCGTTTGCTAATTGCAGTTGGGGTAAAGATTGATTCATGATAATAATTCAATTTGGGGGTTATGAACTAAAAAATCCAATTACAAAGGTACACCAATTAAATCAAACATAATATTTTTATAATATATATTTGTTTGCGATATTAGGAATTCTCTACAACTCAATTTAATATTCAGTTGTATTTAAGCTACTTAGCAGGTGGTTGGTAAAAATCTTTCAAATAGGAAGGACTACTATAGGCTATGTTCTCAAATTGTTTTTCATTCCATTTAACCATTGCGAGTTCAACAAGATTTTCAATGGAATAAGATGATTCCATAAAGTAGAGATGAGCATTACTCAGTAATGTTTTTGTTTTGGTAGCACCATTTCCAACACACAAGAGTGGTCCATTTTGAAGTAGCTTTTTTATATAATCAGTATCTAAAATGATTGCTTGTTCTGGCAATATATTATTTTGGTGTAAATCGTATACAGCACCAAACACTTCCATTCTTTTCGCATCAATCATGCTAAAAATTTGCATTCCATTTTCAGCTTCCATCACTATTTTATTTTTACTTGCATGGTTGGCAAGTAAGGCTAGCGTGGACAATCCTATAAGTGGTTTATTAAGCGTATATGCAATTCCTTTGGCACTTGCAAGGCCAACTCTAAGGCCTGTATAACTACCTGGTCCTAATGTAACTACAATGGCATCTAATGCTTGTAATGCAATCCCCGACTCATCGACCATTTTTTCAATTGCCACTTGTACAAAGGAAGCATGGGTATTTGCAGTGATGTTTTCGGCATAAGCTATTAATTGAGCATCCTTGCTCATGCCTACCATTGCTTTTTCGCCTGCTGTATCGATATATAATAAGGTAGCCAAATTGTGTAAATTGTTTTGCAAAAATAAGCGTGTATTTGATAGAAAATTAAGAAATTGTGGGTCTAATATAATTTATATGTCAAAACAGATCATTCAAACGACTAAAGTGCCTGCTCCCATTGGACCTTACAGCCAAGCAGTTATTGCCAATGGATTTTTATTTGCAAGTGGACAGGTTGCATTTGATCCTGCAACAGGGGATTTGGTATTGGATAGCATCCAGGCCGAAACAAAACAAGTAATGGAAAATATCAAGGCGATCTTAGAGGAAGCCAAGATTAATTTTAGTCATATTGTAAAGACAACCATTTTTTTAAGTGACATGCAATTATTTGCACAAGTAAATGATGTATATGGTAGTTATTTTACGGCAGATTTTCCTGCGCGTGAAACGGTAGCTGTTAAAACTTTGCCTCGTAATGTGAATGTAGAAATTAGTGTTACTGCAGTAATTAATTTATAGTTACTTACAAAATAATTGAAATTGGGTTTCCAATTTCCAAGTGGAATGGGGTTGCATAATATGTAGCCCCATTTTATTATTAAAACAATCTGGAGCACCACTAAGATTTTCGATAGCAATACTTTTTCTTCCTGGTGGGGTATACAATTGCAAGAAAGGATATTGTTGACTTGGACTAATCACTAATTTGAATTGATGATTCTCTAAAGTACAATTTGGCCTTTCATTATCTAATAAATACCCATTGTCTAATTCAACTCCGTCAAGTGCCAATCCTTTTTCAAATTGATTGTTTTGGAGCAATGCTCCAGTTGGTATTAATGCTGCATCATACGCAAGCATACCTTTATTGTAAAATTGAATTGTACAATCATCTATGCAATTACCAAGGCTAAAATAGGGATGCCATCCATCCATTATTGGAAAGCTAACTTGGTCCTTGTTGTGAATAATGGTTTGAACGGTTACTTTATTATCCTCGGAAAAAATCCATTTTATATGAACTTCATATTCAAATGGAAATCCCGGGTCTTCCTTATGATAGTCATATTTTAGCAATACAAAAGCGCTATCTGATTGTATATGGGTGGCTTCAATTTCAAATACAGCATTGTACAATACTCCATGCAATGCATGATCGCCTAAGTAAAATTTTTCAATATGGTATTGCTTTTTATCGTGCTCGTATTTCCCCTTATATAACCTACATGAAAAAGGATTCATTTTGCCACTTTTAAACCCATTGGTTTCAAAATGGTTCCACCCCTGGCTAAAGTCATTGCCGTCAATGATATTAATGCTTGGCTGATTGATTTCATGAGGGTTTGGGCTCACCCAACTATTCAATAGTCCACCTTTTGAAATAATATCAATATGTGCATTGATGCGCTGATTCGTAATGCGAATACACTTAAAATCGAATATGGGTTGGATATCAATGGAAAAGGACATCTTGTATAGTTTGGACGTAAATTAAAAGGATTCTATTAACTTTGATTTTAAATACCTACCGAATGTACAAAATTTTCACGATCGTTTTTTTCTTGATTGCTTTGGTGTCGAATGGCCAAAAAATGGCAAAGTATGACAGTACATTAAAAATTGGCAAAGCAGGCTATAAAGTAGCTTGTATGAATCGTTCGCCTGAAAGAAATATAATGAATGTACGTCCAGTTGGATTTAAGTCGGAAGCAAGAGAAGTGAGTTTAGAATTAAAAGGCAGGGTGCTAGGCGCAGAAATTGATGATTTGAATCAAGATGGTTTCCCGGATATCATTATTTATGTTTTAGATCCAACAGGGAAGACTACTTTATTTTGTATTAGTTCCAAAGAAAACGAAAGTTTACAGCCTATCTATTTTCCAGATATCTCCAATGATATGCAGTTAAGTAAAGGATATAGAGGTCAGGATGACTACAAATTGGTGGAAGGAATTTTATTTAGAAAGTTTCCAATATACGATGCCGATACTGCTATAAAAGTGCCCACTAAAAAAGTGAGACAAATGATGTACCGTGTAGTTACAGGGGAACGTGGAATTTTGAATTTCAAAATGTTTAAGAACTTTGATTTGGCAGTAGATTAATACCCATCTGCGATCACAATTTTTCCTACTGAATTTTCATTACCCGCAAGGTCTCTTACAAATACCAAGTAAATACCCGTTGCTATTTTTTTGCCTTCATAAGTGCGGCCATTCCAAATAGCTTGTCCTCCCAATGCTTGTGTTTGGAATAATAATTTTCCTGTTAAGTCGGTTATTTTAACCAAAGCATTTTCAATTAAACCTCTAATGGCAACCGTCCCATTGTAGGAAGGGGGTATTGGATTCGGGAAGATTTGAATTTTGCTTTGTGTTTGCTTCCCTTCGGTGGCTGTGCCTCTATAACTTACTAGTTGATTAACTGTGTTAAAAAATACTTCACCTGAAGTAGGAACGATTGAAATTTGCAGGACCGTGTCTGATGGCAAAGGGCTGTTTTCTTTTGTAAAATGTGCAATCATCTCTAATCCATCTTCACTTAATAACCAGGCGCCATTATTGGTTCCAATCCATTTTCTATTTGCACCATCTACTGCAATACAATGCACTATTTCACGTTGGAATAAATATCCATTAAATCCATTATTACTTACAATCGGTAAATAAGCATTGCAAGGTGAATTAGTAACATCCCCACAATTTAATATGCCAATCCCATTGTCGGTGCCCACCCAAATACTACCGGATAAGTCAGAAGCAACGCTGGTAACATGCATGCTGGGTAAATTCCCATTAGCGGATTGTGTTGTTAATTGTTTCCATGTTTCAGTATTAAAAATATCTTTAGACTGATAAACATATATTCCTTGATTAATGGGTGCGATGACCCAGGCTTGTCCTTGATGATTCAAGACAAATTGCGATAATCCATTATTGAATAAATTATTAGGTATAGGAATCGAATTCCAATTATTATTTACTTGACGAACGATACCTTGTTGGTCTTGCAATACCCACACTGCATTATTTTGGTCCAATTGCATTGATTGATAAGTGCCTTTTTGTTGATTCGGAACGAAACTTTCTACTTTATTTGAATCCTTAAAAATATGTAGGATGCCTGTGTTGGTACTTAACCAATAACTTTCATCTAGTTTTGAAATACCAGATGCATTTATGATAGGTAAATTTAAATTAGATATTTGCGAGAAATTTGTCCATCCGTCTTCATTTAATACAGCATATCCCGAATTCGTATTTCCAAAAGGTGCAATAAGTTGGTTCGCGTTTGTACTCATCTGCCCAGTGATAGTTGCTTTAGGCCCTCCTAATGGGATCCATTGTTTTTGCTTATCTACTAAAAAAAGTCCTTGACTACTATCTGCAATCCAAAGTTGTGCTTCAGTTAAAGCAGTTTCAAGAGGGCTAATTAATTGAGTACTGTCCACTAAAGTAGTCAATGTTCCATTGTTGTTTAAATTTACAACAGCCCCTTTCTTACTTGCATATTGTATGCTTATATTAAGTCCTTTTGTTGAACTGTCTATTTTAAAAATAGTAGCATTTGTAAAACTAGTAATGGGAGTAGTAGATGGAATTTGATAAACATCATGTTGGTTGTAGGCATATAGTTTATCATTTTGAACAATTATATTTTTGAGGCCGTATCCATTATAGCTTGTTTGATTTTTCCATGCATTTGGTAAAATCCAATTGTTTTGATAGGGACTGCACCATAATCCATTTTCAGTAATGGCATAAATACTGTCCTTTGCAATGGCTATATTATATGTTAGTGCTGCTTGTTGGTTGTTATTGGGATACCAGGTATCTTTTATTTCGTGTTTCAATAAATCAATAATCACGATTCCAAAGTTGGTGGCTACAAAGGCCCAATTTTGTTTTACTTGAATTGAATTGATTTTTTTATTGGAATACAAGTTGGTAAGTTGTATTGCATTCAAGTTGAATACCTGATCACCTTTAAGTATATCAATATTGCTATTTGTATAACCAATAATGAGTTGGTTTAAAATAGGATCCCATGTAAGTTGTTGAATTGCGCTTTCATGTAAACCTGTTGTTTTGTCTATCCAAGTTTTGTGCATGTTTGCATCCATCCCAATAATTTGATAAGGGCTTGCAGCGTATAATACATCTCCTTTTACCACTTGTTGAACACTATGATTGTCATAATGCCCTCTCCATTGTCCAATTCCTACTAATTTGTTTTGAGTATTGCCAATGAATGGTAAACATAATATGGTTAAAAAAAACAGTGGCTTCATTATTGTAAAGCAGTATAAATGGCTTCCTGAATTTTTGGACGAAGGCTTAATTCACTAAATACTTTATTGTCTCTGGTGGGGAATACCCTGTTAGATAAATAAATAAATAAAATACCAGTTTGAGGATCAGCCCATACACAGGTGCCAGTGAAACCAGTGTGGCCAAAGGTAGCAGGGGATGGACTTAAACTTGGGTAGGGGTCTTTGCTAGTAGCATTGTTTTTTTCGGGTTTATCAAATCCCAAGCCACGTCGGCTGTTATCGGTATTGTAAGCAGTGAATTGCGCAATGGTGCTTGGTTGCAAATATTGTTTTCCTTCCCATTGTCCATTATTCAATAGCATCATGAATAATTTTGCAAGATCCGTTGCATTGCTAAACAAACCTGCATGTCCTGCAATGCCCCCCATTGTGGAAGCGCCTTCATCATGCACACTCCCTCTAATTAATTCATAGCGATAGTAATTGTCCAATTCGGTAGCAGCAATATTGTCCATGCCAGTTTTTTCTAAAGGCAAAAATCCTGCACTGCTCATACCCATTGGTGCATAGAATGTTTTACGCGTGTATGCATTCAAATTCATGCCCGTCACTTGCTCTACAATTTTTCCTAAAAAGATAAAATCATTGTCGCTATAAATATATTTACCTGGTTCAGTAACCGGGCTTCTTAATATTTGATTTTGGATCGTATCCATCCAATAGTCCACTAAATATTTATTGGGTGCTATAAATTGATGATGGGTATTGTCTACTTTGTTGCTTACAAGGCCTGGCTTAAAAATTCCATTTGCTTGCAATAATGACTCGTAAAATTTAATGTAGGGATACAAGCCAGCTTGATGTAAAAGCAAATCCTTAAGGGTAATCGTTGCTTTACTATTTCCCTTTACCCAAGGCAAGTAATCTCCAATGGTTTTATTAATATTGATTTTACCTTCTTCAACTAGTTTCATGACACTTACCGTAGTGGCTGCTACTTTTGTAACAGAAGCAAGGTCATAAAAAGTATTGAGCGTAACGGGACTAGTGCCTTCGCCAGCAGTCGTTCCATAAGCTTTGTTAAATATGATTTCATTATTTTTTGCTACCAATACTTGACAGCCAGGAATTGCTTTTCTACCAATGGCATCCATAACCAGTGAGTCAATTGCTGTTAAATTTTGCACCAAAGCATTGCCTGAACCATAAGGTAATTGAGGTGTAACGGTTACAGGTAATTGTCCTGTTGCTTTTATTTTTCCTTCGATCCAATTCAATACAGCCGTTTCAGAATAATCATTGTCTTCATAGGCAAACAATATATTTTGAATGCCTGAAAAATCAGCTACTGCATATGGGTTACCCATAATAATATGTATCCAATTTTGAGGATGCTCCTGGTTTAAATATTGCAATATAAAATTAGGAATCTGAAAATGGTTCGCAGGTCGACGACTGTAATTGTGTAAACCTACAATCACTTGCTGGTATTGCTTTACGCTGTCTTTAATGCGATCTAAGGAAAGGCTGTCTTTGGGATTTATATAAAATACTTTTACACCATAGGCAGCATCCAATGCTTTTGTTAATACGGTTGCTTGTACAGTATTTAATGCAATATAGGCGGTGGGTATTTGCTTATTTAAAACTGGTATAGTAATGGCTTTACAATAGGTAAGAGATTGTTTCGCCATTTCGGCTTTGATACGACCCACTGAAACATTCAAATCTGCCACTAAATTGGTGGTGTCAATCCATTGTTTCTTATTCAGTCCATATTTGAATTTCGCAGACAATACTTTTTTTACGCGCTCGTCAATATCCGAAATGGTCAATCTTCCTTCTTGTATTGCTGATTTAATCTTTTCGATAGATTCACCAATATCACCGGGTAGGCACAACATGTCGTTACCTGCCAAAAGTGCTTGTACATTAGCTTCTCCACGAGGAAAATAGTTACTAATGGCCTTCATGTCCATTGCGTCGGTTACACTCAATCCGGTAAAGCCTAATTCTTTTTTCAATAAATCATGTACTGCTTTTGACGATAAGGAAGTGGCATATTTTGGTGTGCTATCAATGGCTGGCACCGATAAATGAGCCACCATTACCGATCCGATTCCAGCTTTAATTAAAGCTCGAAATGGAGCCAACTCCAATGAATCTAATTCGGCTCTTGATTTATTAATAATAGGAATGTCTAAATGAGAGTCAACATTCACATCGCCGTGTCCGGGAAAATGTTTTGCAGTAGCCATAATGCCGTTATCCTGCATGCCTTTCATGTAAGCAATGCCATGTTGAATAACGCGTTCTTTATTTTGTCCAAAACTACGGTCGTTAATCACCGGATTGCTTGGGTTATTATTGATATCAATATCGGGTGCATAGTTTACTTGAATACCCAATCTTTTACACTGAGCAGCAACTGCTTCTCCCATTTGGTATACTAATTTGTCGGAAGCGATCGCACCCATTAACAATTGTCTTGGAAACATGTCCACACTGTCCAAACGCATGCCCACGCCCCATTCCGCGTCCATGGTAATTAACAAAGGTGTTTTTGCAATGGACTGATAATAATTAGTTTGCATGGCTTCACGCACAGGTCCACCCTGGAAAAAACAAAGTCCTCCAACATTATATTGTTTAATTAATTGACTTAAAGTGTCTATTTTTTTTTCGTCCCAAGCGCTATGTGCCCTTAGTACCATGAGTTGAGCAATTTTCTGATCTAAGTTCAACGCATTGAATTGCTTTTTAACCCATTTTTTTTCGGCCTTGGTTTGGGCGGTTAATTGTAAAGAAAGCACAGCACAAATCAATAAGAACAATATTCCTTTTTTCATAGACATTATAGTTTTAGCATCTGCCAATTCGGTTCCTGCAATTTAAGCATAAAAAAAAGCTTACCCTAGGTTGGATAAGCTTTTTATATAGAATTAATTTAATGCTTTGTTTACGCCTCTGCTTCGTTCTCGTCCATCTCAGGCAAAGTAGGGGTTACATTGTGCTGTTGTAATTGCGCAAACCATTTTACCATCTTTTTCATATCGCTACCATATACTCTGTCAAAGTCCATTTTAGGGAATACTTTTTTAAAGTAAGCAGTAACCGCTTTTGGGTCTTTTTCATTTGGCAAAGCCTCTTTAGACTTACCCATAGCAATGAATACCTCGGCTAAAAATACGTTTTCATGCGTTGTATATACTTCAATGCTTTCTAAATGAGAGAATTGATGTGCTCTTGAGCTAATGAATTGAGTATTGTTATTTTCCAATGAAGTGGCAATCGCGCCATCATTTTTACTTGTTACTAATTCGAATAATCCTGACATCCCAGAAACTGAGATCAATTTGCTGTATTCCATAACTACTTGGTGTTTATTTTACAGGCGCAAATTACTGAAAAACACCCAATTTTCATTTTTTAAGCTACCTTTGTTTCACTTAAAATTCAGTTTATGCCAGGTTTTGAATTCTTTGGTGAAGAAGAAAGAAAAGAAGTAAATGATGTCCTTGAGACAGGTATTTTAATGCGCTATGGTTTTGATGGACCGCGCAAAGGAATTTGGAAATCAAAAGAGCTAGAACAAGCTATTTGTAGCAAGTTTGGCAGTGAATATGCGCAACTAACTAGTAGTGGTACTGCAGCTTTAACTACTGCTATGGCTGCATTAGGTGTTGGCGCAGGTGACGAGGTGATTATGCCAGCGTTTACATTTGTTGCAAGTTTCGAAGCCGTATTAAGTATGGGAGCCGTTCCTGTTTTAGTTGATATTGATAGTTCATTGACTTTAGCGCCTGATGCGGTAAAGGCAGCGATTACTTCTAAAACTAAATGTGTGATGCCCGTGCACATGTGCGGAAGTATGGCCGATTTAGATGCCTTAAAAGCAATTTGTGCTGAACATAAATTAATCTTATTAGAAGATGCTTGTCAAAGTATTGGCGGAACGTATAAAGGAAAAGCGTTAGGCACTATTGGAGATGCAGGTACTTTCTCCTTTGACTTTGTAAAAACAATTACTTGTGGTGAAGGTGGTGTTGTGATGACCAATAATAAACAAGTGTACATTAAGGCAGATGCATTCACCGATCATGGCCATGATCATTTAGGTGTAGACCGAGGTGCTGACTTACATCCCTTCCTTGGATACAATTTTAGAATAAGTGAATTGCATGCCGCAGTGGGGGTAGCGCAAATCAAAAAGCTAGATACTTTCTTAGCATTACAAAAACGAAATAATCAAATTTTAAGATCTTATATGGAGCAAATACCTGGTATTAGTTTTAGGACGGTACCGGATCCATCAGGCGATAGCTATAGTTTTCTTTCTTGGTTTTTACCTACACAGGAAGCAACTGAAAAAGCAATTGAGGCCATGAAAACTGCTGGTATTTTTGCAGGTAATTTTTATTGGTTCGCTAACAATTGGCACTATATCCGCAAGTGGGATCATTTAAAAACTGCAAAGAGTTTGTATGCACTAACCGAAGTGCAACAAAAAGCATTAACTGCTTTGCAAACCAATGCCTTTGAAAAAAGTGATGCTATTATGAGCAGATGTGTTTCTACTGCGATTAGCTTAACCTGGACTGAAGAGCAAGTACATGAAAAAGGCGCTAAGTGTTTAGCAGTAATAAAAGAAGCCCTTTCCTAAAGTTTTAATATGTCACTAGGTCAGTCTTTACAACAAAGACAATTGCAAAGATTGTCTCCACAACAAATTCAGTTAATGAAATTGTTGCAAATACCTAGTGCGCAAATTGAACAAAGGGTAAAAGAGGAATTAGAAGAAAATCCTGCACTCGAAATGAACTTGGATTTATTGGATGGAGATGCTTCTACCGCCAATGAAGAAATGAAAGATGAGTTGTTACAAGGTACACAAGACGATGAGGAAGCAGTACCTGTGGACGAATATGAATTGAGCAATGAGGAGTTGAATGAGTATAATTATGATGATGATGGAGACATTGCCGATTACAAAACAAGAGACGATTATTATCCTGAATTAGATGATGACAAAGTAATTCCCATTAAAGCGGAATTGAGTTTGCATGAATTGCTTATGGATCAATTAAGCATGCTTGCATTGGATGAGGATAAATATAAAATTGCCGAACAAATTATTGGAAGCTTGGACGATGATGGGTATTTGCGTAGAGCATTACAATCCATTGCCGACGATTTGGCCTTTAAACAAGGTATGTGGGTGGAAGAAAAAGACATTGAATCGATTTTACTTATTATTCAAGGATTTGATCCCGCGGGCATAGCAGCAAGAACTCTACAGGAATGTTTGTTATTGCAATTGAAAAGAAAATTAGCAACAGACGATGTAGAGAAAAAACAAGACAACAAAACACCATTGCTTTTAGCGGTACAAGTTTTAGAAAAACATTTTGAAGAATTTACCCGTAAGCATTACGATAAGATTCAAAAAAGCCTTCATTTGTCTGATGCGGATATAAAGGAAGTGTTGCATCAAATTGTATCATTAAATCCTAAGCCAGGAGCCGAAACGGGTCATGGACATGATGCTGAAATGTATATCATCCCTGACTTTACGGTGCTGATTAATAATGGAAAATTAGAGTTGACTTTAAATAGTCGCAATGCGCCACCCTTGGTGATTAGCGATGATTATAAATTAATGCTTAAGGAATATGAGCGGGGTCCAAAACAAGATAAAGCACAAAAAGAAGCCGTCTTTTTTATCAAACAAAAAATTGATTCAGCAAAGTGGTTTATTGAAATGATTCAACAAAGACAACAAACTTTGTTAATGACCATGCGCGCTATTTTGTTACATCAAGAGGCCTTTTTTTTAAGTGGGGATACTACTCAGTTAAAACCAATGATTTTAAAAGACATTGCTGAAAAAACAGCACTAGATGTTTCCACAGTAAGTAGGGTAGCCAACAGCAAATACGTACAAACGGAATTTGGCACTTATTTATTAAAATATTTTTTCAGTGAATCTTTAACCACCGATTCTGGAGAAGAGGTAAGTACAAAGGAAGTGAAAGCGATTTTAGGGGACCTTATTCAGCAAGAGGATAAGCATAAGCCATTAAGTGACGACGAATTAACAGAACAATTACAAAGTAAAGGATACAATATCGCAAGACGTACCGTTGCCAAATACAGAGAACTCTTAAATATACCTGTTGCTCGACTCAGAAAAGAGCTGTAGTACAATCTAAACATATACATGGAAAATACAAATTCAAAACCACTGCGCATTCTTGCACAAATCGTTTCTTACGTTTTCCATCCATTGTTTATACCTACTTTTTTTATGCTCTATTTAATTAAAGTAGTGCCTTTTGAATTTGTAGGTATTACCGATTGGCAACTAAAGTTACGCGTGTTTAGTGTGTTTTGGCTAACCGCATTTTTTCCTGCCTTCGCCGTTTTTTTATTATGGCGTCTAAAATTTAGCGACAGCATTTATTTAAGAACACAAAAAGAAAGAATTATCCCATATGTAATTTCCATGTTTTTTTATTGGTGGATGTATTATTTAAGCCGCAATTTTACAGATCAGCCATTGGCATTGAAGTTTTTTTACTTTGGTATTTTTATAGCAAGTAGCATTGGATTGATAGTGAATAATTTTATGAAAGTAAGCCTTCATGCAATGGGGGTAAGTGGGTTGTTAATGGCCGTATTATTGGTTAGCTTTTATTACCCTATTAATAATTTTATATGGGTGTTATTGGCCATATTATTGGCAGGTGTGGTGGTGAGTGCAAGAATGATTGTGAGTGATCATACCAAACAAGAATTGATTATTGGATTTGCAATAGGAGTACTAACGCAGCTAATGGCGTATTTTTGGGTCCTGTAAATAAACCCCCTTATTATGTGGTATCGCTTAGGTCAGAAAATTGTTAAGTATAAAGTCGTTAGCTTGGTCATATTGACTTTAGCAACCCTGGTGATGGGTTATTTTGCAGCACAAATTAAATTAAGTTACGAGTTTACAAAAGCGATCCCCGAAGACAATCCTAAATTCGTCATCTATAAAAATTTCGTTAAAAAGTTTGGAGTAGACGGCACCACCATGGTAGTGGGTTTTCAAACAGACAGTTTGTACACGACTGCTGTTTTTAATCGCGTAGTTGAATTACATAAGAACATTAAGGCTATCCCTGGTGTGACCGATGTTTTAAGTGTACCCTTTGCTTATAATTTATTAAAGGATACAGTTAACAATAAATTTATTGCACATAAAATATTTGCATCTGACTATAAAAGTGATAGTCTTTTACAAATAAATAAGAAGGAGTTTGAACAACTGCCTTTCTATAAAAACTTATTATACAATCCTAATAGTCATGCTTATATCATGGCAGTTAGCTTTGTGCCGGATTCCATAAATAGTGGGGCACGTTCCCATATTATTGGCGCCTTAAATGAAAAGCTAGCAGCATTTTCAAAAGCCACGAATTTAGATTTACATGTAAGTGGCTTGCCTTATATCAGAACCATTTTAGCCGATCGTATTAAAAAAGAAATGTTATGGTTTTTAATAGGCTCCTTGGTTTTATGTGCCATTACATTGCTGTTGTTTTTCCGTTCTTTATCGGCGATGTTAATGAGTTTGGCAGTAGTTGCCATGGGTGTGATTTGGAGTTTTGGGACCATGGTTTTACTTGGACAGAAAATCACTTTACTAACCGCTTTAATTCCGCCTTTAATTGTTGTAATAGGTATTCCCAATTGCATTTACTTTTTAAATAAATACCATACTTCCTATAAAGAAACTCCAGACAAGGAAAAAGCCATTATTAATATGGTAGGAAGAATGGGCATTGTTACTTTATTCTGTAATCTTACTGCAGCCATTGGTTTTTTTGTGTTTGCATTTACCAAAAGCCCTTTATTAAAAGAGTTTGGTTGGGTATCTGGCATAAACATTATGGCTTTGTTTTTTATTAGTCTCTTTTTTATTCCACCTGTTTTAACTTATTTACAAGCGCCACAACCCAATCATGTAAAGTATTTAGACAATGCTTTTTTAGAAAAAGTATTGGTTAAAATAGAACGTTGGACCTTTGTACATACTAAATGGGTGTTTGGTATTACAATCGGGTTGGTAATTGTTTCATTTATAGGACTTACGCATATTAAGAAAGAAGCATTTATTGTGGATGATTTGCCTAAAAAAGATAAATTGTTCTCAGATTTAAAGTGGTTTGAAAAGGAAGGCGGTGGCGTAATGCCCATGGAGATTATTGTAGATACAAAAAAGAAGAATGGTTTGGTGCGCAATATTCATCCTTTAGAAGATATCGAAACACTACATGAATTTTTAAGGGCACAACCTGAATTGGGTAAACCAATTGGTTTAGTGGAAGGGATAAAGTTTGCCAAACAAACCTATTATGACGGAGATAGTATGGCGTATACCGTGCCTTCGGGTACAGAAATGGCTTTTATTGCTGCTTATTTAAAAATAGGAGCCAACGGTAATCGTAATAGCACGGCTAGTACAACAGCGACTAATCCAACGCAATTATTAAGTAAGTTTATTGATAAGGATAAGCAATCTACTAGAATCAGTGTGAACATGAAAGACATTGGAAGTGCACAGTTGCCGGCATTTTTAAATAGAGTGGACAGTGCTACGAAGTCAATTTTTGATTCAAGTAAGTATACTATTCAAATTACTGGAAGTAGTGTTACGTTTTTAGAAGGCAGTAATTTTATTATTCGAGGTTTAAGTGAATCTATCTTTTGGGCTTTTTTATTAATTGCCTTTTGTATGATTTTTCTATTTCGTTCTTTCCCAATATTGATGTGTTCACTTATTCCCAATATTGTTCCATTATTAATTACAGCAGGCATGATGGGCTGGGTAGGTATTTCATTAAAGCCTTCTACAGTATTGGTATTTAGTGTGGCATTGGGCATTGCGATAGATGTAACCATCCGCTTTTTAGTGAATTACAAACAAGAATTACCTCGTTTAAACAATCAAGTAGACCAAACCTTGGTACAAACTATCAAACATACGGGCATCAGTATTATTTATACATCATTGGTGTTGGTAGCAGGATTTGTTATTTTTTGCTTTAGTGATTTTGGAGGTACCAAAGCATTAGGCTGGTTAACTTCATTAACACTCGTAGTAAGTACCTTGACCAATTTAATTTTACTACCCGCTTTAATAAAAACTTTTATAAAACAAAAATAGCTTTGTAGGATTTACAAAGTTATTAAGTTATTTTTTGAGTAGTATTTGTTTGTTGAAAAGCATTAATGTAATATGCTCGCTAAAGTATCTTGTAAGGCTTGGCCTCTTAGCTCCTTTGCAATGATAATGCCATTTGGATCCACTAATACATTAAATGGAATGCCCTCAATTTGATAGGTACTTACCACAGTACTTTCCCATTTCTTTAAATCACTAATATGTTGCCAGTTTAATTTATCTGCTTTAATAGCTTCTAACCAGTTGGCTTTATTATCGTCAAGTGATACCCCTAAAACCGTAAAGTTTTTCTTTTTATATTTTTCAAATGCAGCTACCACATTTGGATTTTCAGCACGACATGGTCCGCACCAGCTAGCCCAAAAATCAACCAATACATACTTGCCTTTTAAACTGCTTAATGTTATATTTTTATCACTTGGATCATTTAATGCAATTTCAGGTGCAGGTTGCCCTAATGATAAAGGAGTTGCTTTTGCATTGGCCTGTACCTGAGAATTTAACATGGTTGAAAATTGAACCAAGGGTTCGGCTTTTGTTTTTTCTGCAGCTGCTTTAGCCAAGGCCAACACCTGTGCGGTTTCCATTGACCTTAAACTTAATCCTAGTACATAATAAATCATAGCGGGGCTTGTAGCACTTGTAACGGTCGTTTCTACAAATTTATTTAAGTCGTTAATTTTTTGAATACGTTGCTTTTGCAAAAAGAAAATACTACTGTCTTTGGCTTTTTGTTTTTGCAATAAGTCCAAAGTATACAATGTTGCAAAAATAGAAGAGTCTCTTTGTCGATATTCTTTTAAAAATTCAATCAAGGCCTCGCTATTTTTAGAACCTTTTACAGTATAAGATCTGTAATTATTGGCATCGGCATTAATGTGAATATTGTTTTCGTCATTAATGAAAATCACTTCCATATCTTTTTCGGTAGCCAATCGATACAAACCTTCTTGTTTAGCAATAAAATCAAAACTATATTTACCTTCCTCATTCAAAGTCACTGAATCTAACGTAACAATGGGTTTACTTCCAAATGGTATTTCTTGAAGTAATAATTTTTGATTAGCGGCATGTTGAATGGTACCAGCAAGATTGTATCTAGCTTCACTGTTTTTCCCTTTACAACCTGCTAATGTTATAATAGCAATGGTTAAAATTCCTAATGTTGATTTTAAACGCATGGGATTTGTTTATGATGATAATTTTTCTTCTAATAATTGTGTAGCAATTTTTGGATCGGCCTTGCCTTGGCTTTTCTTTTTCACTTCTCCTACAAATAAACCAATCAGCCCTTTTTTCCCTTTTTTGTATTCTGCTACTTTATCGGGATGAGCAGCCAAAACTTCATCGATCCATGTAGTGATTTCATCGGCCGAATTCGTTTGCAATAAATTATGGTCCTGTGCAAATTTCGTAGGGGATTGAGGATTTACCATAATCCCTTTGAAAACTTTACTCGTTGCAACCGAAAAGCTAAGTACTCCTTTTTCAACTAATTCTAAAAGTTCAACTAAATAGGGTATAGCCGTATGAAGACCTGCATAGTTAGTATTGGTTTCATTTAAGTATTCTCGGATAGGACCTAGTATCCAATTGGCTGCTGCTTTATAATGTTGAGTTTGTAGGGTCCAAGCAATATAAAAATCGGCCTCCTCCTTATGTTCACATAATTGTTCAATGTCATACTCCGATAAGCCATAAGTTACTTTCCATTCTTTTTTCAATGCAGCTGGCAAAGCAGGCAATTGGTCTTGAATGCTTTTAATATAAGCCGCTGTTAAATGGAATGGAGCTAAATCTGGGCAAGGAAAATAGCGATAGTCATTGGCATCTTCTTTATCACGAATAGAAAAAGTAGTATCATTACTCGCATCAAAACTTCTTGTTTGCTGAATAATAGTCCCGCCAGTCTCTTTTAATTGAATCAATCTGTCAATTTCAAATTCAATTGCTTTTTTAATATTACGAATTGAATTCAAGTTCTTTACTTCTACTTTGGTACCTAAGGTAGTTTCTCCTTTTAATCGTACGGATACATTCGCATCACATCTTAAACTACCTTCCTCCATATTGCCATCACAAACACCTAGCCATCTTACTAATTTACGAACCTCTGTAACATATAAGAATGCGTCCTCCGCTGAATGAATACATGGTTCAGTCACCATTTCAATGAGGGGAGTCCCTGCACGATTTAAGTCAATTAGGGTATCGGTTGGGGAAATATCGTGAATGCTTTTTCCTGCATCTTCTTCTAAATGAATTCTATTAAGTTGAATGGTTTTTTCACCATCGCTTGATTTTATTGTAACCTGCCCACCTATACAAATTGGAGTGGTATGTTGTGATGTTTGGTATCCTTTGGGTAAGTCGGGATAAAAATAATTCTTACGTGCAAAATAATTATCCTCCGCAATGGTACAACCACAAGCCAATCCCATTTTAATTGCATATTCAATGGCCTTGGCATTTGTTTTTGGCAAGGTACCCGGATGTCCTAAAGTAATTGGACTTACATGCGTATTGGGTGCAGCACCAAAACTAGTTGCATCTCCACAAAACAACTTACTATTGGTTGACAATTGTGCATGTATTTCAAGGCCAATGACTGCCTCGTATTTGTCGGAATTTGCCATAGAGTAAAAGTACAAAAAAATGCCCTCTATTGGGTGTAGAGGGCATTAGGAATTCAATATTCTTTATAAAATCACTATAAATTTGCTGCTTTTTTCTTTTTAGGAATCACCAAATCAATGGACTTTGTTTCCTTGTCTCTTTTTACTTGTAAATGCAATACCGATCCTTCACTTGCGCTGTTGGTTTCAACTTTGATAGCGTCTACATCTTTTATCTTTTTACCATTAATAGATAAGATGATATCATTCTTTTTTAAACCAGCATGTTCAGCTGGGGAAGCTTCATTTACATCGGTAATTTTTACACCTTCACCAACTTCAAGGTCTTCAACGGCAATACCTAATTTTGGTTTGCGATTGCCTGGGTTCATAAAGCCATTTAATTCTTGTAGGGGCGGCATTTCAAAATTGAAATTTTGACCAGGGCCAAAATTGAATCTTCGATTAAAATTATTTGCTTTTAGATCGGCAGCTTTATTTTTTGCCAACACAACCTCAACTTTATTTTCTTTGCTGTCGCGTAAATATAAAATAGTGATTTTGTCATTAGGCTTAAATGCCCCTACAGCTTCGTATAAAGCACTTGGACCGTCAATTTTTTTATCATTTACTTTTGCTATAATGTCCCCTTGTTGTAGTCCCGCTTTTTGAGCTGGACTGCCTTCACTGACTGTATTGATTTTTGCACCTTGCTCTGTTGCTTCTGTGATGACTCCTAAAAAGGCCTTGTTTACAGCATTGGGCTCCATCATGTCCATTACATCATCACTACCTTCTTCCATTTCATTCGGATCGGGTTCTGAGACGATATCTTCAACATATATTTCCTTTTCATTCCCTTTTCCTTTAGGGGCTTTCTTTAAAAAAGAGGTAGCATCTCTTGTTAGTCTTGGATCATTTTTATCGGCATGTTTTCCATTGATGGTAATTTTATCGCCATCCACAACAATGGATAAATTTGCATTGGTGTCAATATTTTGATTACCATTTTTTCTTTTTTGCTTAGAAGTTATTTCTACGACACCTTTTTCTCCTTTTTTACCATATTTCTTTTTTGCAGATGCGCCTTTTAAAACATTTACAGATTCAATATCAGATGGAGGGATAGCATCCAATCTTGCATTTTCCTTTATGACTCCATCAATAACAATCAAAGGCTTTTCAGTGGTGTCCTTATTATTGTTTTTGATAACAACAATTTCCTGTGCTTTTGTAGTAGTTGTAAAAAGGAAAAGCAATGCAGATCCAATAATTATCTTTTTCATGGTCAAATATTTCTAATCATTTAATGACCAAAAATAAGGAAATATTTTAACTACGAAATGTTTCGGAAATGTTAAATTATAACATTTCGCTTACCACTTTAATGACTTTTTCCAATTGTGTCGTATCCTGTCCACCAGCCGAAGCAAGTGTTTTTTGACCACCACCGCCACCTTTAATATAAGGGGCAATTTTTTCCTTGATAATTTGCGGAGCCTGCCAGCCTTTTTCTTGAACCAAGCTTTCGCTAATAGAAAGGGCTACTGCAGCTTTGCCTTCAATGGCATTGACTAAAACGATTACTGCTTTAGTTTGTGTTGCATTTAATAATTGTGCAAGCTTCTTTAAATTATCGGCACTATTTAAATTCACTTGAGCACCTAAAAAGGCGATGCCATTTTTGTCTATAAATTGACTTGCATATTGGTCTACCAAACTGTTTACCAACTGTGCTTCCTGACTTTCTAATTTTTTATGCAATTCTTTTTGGCTTGCTTGCAAATCGGCAATGGTATCATTCAATACATCTACACTTGAGTTTTCATTCCACTCTGGGGCATTGAATGCGGCCTCCAATTTATTGGCAATCGTTGCACATGATTCTGTTAATTGTACAATTTGTTTGTGTAATTTTTCTTTTACTTCTGTTAAATATGCACTTGCAGCACTGCCAACAACTGCTTCAATTCTTCTTACACCAGCAGCTACCGAGGATTCAGCTTTTAATAAAAATTGTTCAATCTCTCCAGTATGTCCTACATGGGTACCACCACACAATTCAATGGAATAAGCAGGGTCCATTACAACTACGCGAACTTTGTCGCCGTATTTTTCTCCAAACAATGCCATTGCACCCAAAGCAATGGCTTCATCCTTGCTCATTTCTTTTATAACAACCGGTACATTTTCTTTGATTTTGTCGTTCACCATTTTTTCAACAGCTACTATTTCGGCATCGGTCATTTTTGCAAAATGAGAGAAGTCAAAACGCAGTTGCTCCGCATTTACTAAACTTCCTTTTTGAGCAACATGCTTTCCTAATACATTTCTTAATGCAGCATGTAATAAGTGTGTTGCAGAGTGATGTACTGTGGTGTTTTTTCTTTGCGTGGTGTTTACAGTTGCTTTTACAGCACTGCCAATATTCGCTGGTAAACTGTCTGTAAAATGAATAAATAAATTGTTCTCTTTTTTGGTATCGGTAACCTCTAATTGGGTGCCATCTTCAAATTCAAAAACACCTTTATCGCCAACCTGTCCGCCACTTTCAGCATAGAATGGTGTGGTAGCCAATACCCACTGATAAGCTTCTTTCCCTTTTGCTTTTACGTGTCGATATTTAACTATTTGAGTAGCTGCAAATGTTTCGGTATATCCAATGAATTGCGTTTCTACATCTTCTCCTACTTGAATCCAATCACCTGTGTCAATGGCTGTTGCAGCGCGACTACGATTTTTTTGTTGTTGCATTTCGTTTTCAAAACCCGCTTCATCTACATTCAATCCATGTTCGCTCGCAATTAATCTTGTTAAGTCTACTGGGAATCCATAAGTGTCAAATAATTCAAACACTAATTTACCTTCAATAACTTGTCCTTTTGTATGTGTACTCGTGATGTCGTCAATGCGCTTTAATCCTTTTTCTAAAGTTCTTAAAAATCCTTCTTCTTCCTCTTTCACTACTTTGCTTACAAATTCCAACTGACCATTTAATTCAGGGAAAACATGTTCAAATTGTTTCGCTAATAATGGCATTAATTGGTGAAGCAATGGCTGCTTATAATCCAAATAAGAATAATAATATCTTACAGCTCTTCTTAAAATTCTTCTAATTACATAACCTGCACCCGTATTGGCAGGCAATTGTCCGTCGGCAATTGTAAATGCTATTGCACGAATATGATCCGCAATCACTCTAAAGGCAACCGCTTGTTTGCTATCACTAAAATCATAAGTCTGTCCAGTAATTTTTGCAACTTCATCAATGGTGCCTGTAAACACATCGGTATCGTAATTACTTGTTTTGTTTTGAATAACACGCACTAATCTTTCAAAACCCATACCAGTGTCCACATGCTTATTGGGCAAGGCTTCTAGGCTACCGTCTTTTTTACGATTGTATTGAATAAATACGTTGTTCCAAATTTCAATTACCTGAGGATGATCCTTATTTACTAAATCTCTTCCAGGAATTTGTGCAATTTCTGATGCAGAGCGCATGTCTACATGCACTTCACTACATGGTCCGCAAGGTCCAGTATCACCCATCTCCCAGAAATTATCTTTCTTGTTGCCAAAAATAATTTTCTCTTCAGGCACCCATTTTTTCCATTCTTTTAATGCCTCGCTCGACTGTGGTAAATTTTCAGCAGGGTCGCCTTCAAATACCGTTACATATAATCTAGCTGGATCAATTTTATAAACCTTGGTTAATAGTTCCCAACTCCATTCAATCGCTTCTCCTTTAAAATAATCTCCAAAACTCCAGTTACCTAACATCTCAAACATCGTATGGTGGTAAGTGTCAACACCCACTTCTTCCAAGTCATTATGTTTACCACTTACACGCAAACATTTTTGAGTGTCGGCTATACGCGTATGGGCTGGTGTTTGGTTGCCTAAAAAATAATCTTTAAACTGATTCATCCCCGCATTGGTAAACAAAAGGGTAGGATCATTTTTTACAACAATGGGTGCCGACGGTACAATGGCATGCCCTTTTGATGCAAAAAAATCTAAAAACTGCTGTCTAATTTCTGAACTCTTCATCATGTGACTATATTTTAGGCTTTGTTCCCCTTAAAAGCTATATTTGTAAGGTTTTTTAAGGTCCCCAAAGGTAAGAAACTG
>CANGIZ010000024.1 GCA_947454025.1 Bacteroidota bacterium
GTGGAGAATACTGCAGACGAGGCAGTGGCTGTAAGAGAACTAATAAGCCCAAGTAAGAGAATAATACTTGTAACATCGGCTTATCATATGTATAGAGCGAAGAGGCTCTTTGAGAAACAAGGATTTGAGGTAATTCCTTTTAAAGTAGATTATAAGTCTGAAAGGAATACAGAAATGACCATTATTGATTTCTTACCTAGTGCTGATAATTTAAAAACAACTGAAACAGCAGTTAGAGAAATAATAGGAAGATTATTTTACTTAGTTAATAGTTAGTGGCTTACTCCCTTACTAAATAAAACATTTGTAAAAGTCTTAATAATTATTTCTAAATCAAAAAGGAAAGACTTCCTATATAAGTACTCTTGCTCTAATTGCACTTTTTGAGCAATTGATATTTCATCCCTCCCATTTATCTGTGCCCATCCGGTAATACCAGGCTTCAATTTTGAAACACCAGTTGCAACCCTAAAATCCATTAAGTCATCCTGATTATATAGTGCAGGACGTGGGCCAACAAAAACCATTTCACCTTTAAGTATATTTATAAGATTAGGTAATTCGTCTAAACTAGTTTTCCTAATGAACTTGCCTATTTTAAGTAAATATTGATCTGGGTTAGTCAAAAGGTGCGTCGCAACATTAGGGGTATCTTTCTTCATGCTTCGAAACTTGTAGATTTTGAAGAAAGTATAATTAATCCCAACTCGTTTTTGAGTAAATAAAACTGGGAAGCCGTCTTCTATAAGTATTACTATTGATACAAATAGAAAAAATGGTGAAAAGATAATTAATAAAATAAGTGCCAAAAATCTATTAAACATTGGTCTTAAATGAATTAAATGTTTTAATTAAGCCATCTTTAGCAGAAATTGGAAGTGGTTTATTTATCGCAGTTTTTATTTTATTGTTAGAAACTATATAAGTTTCTGTCAATTTACTCAATCTGTTACTATTAAGAGGCAGCCTTAACAAATCACCAAGTTTCGATAACGAATTAATTAATGATTGGGGTACATTCCAGATATTTGGTTTTTTTTCCAGACCTACAGAAATTAAATTAATAAGTTCATTTGTAGAAATAGGTTCATCATCTGCTAAGTTATATACACCAGATGGTATTTGATCATTTTCAATTAACTCTCTAATTATAAAACAAAGGTTGTCTATACTACAGAATGATCTTTTGTTTTCAAATTTACCAAGTGGCCAAGGCAATCCCTTAGTAACGATTTTGTATAATAAATTTAAATTACCCTTATTACCGTATCCATGAATCATACATGGCCTTAAAATATAAAATCTTTTCGCATCTGGAATTTCTTTACTTAAAATATATTGCTCTGCAAGTAATTTACTTTTGCCATAATGAGTAACAGGATTGGGAATATAATCTTCAGTTAATTCGCAATCTAATTTGTCAGCAACTGCTTTTACTGAACTTAGAGTTATTAATACTTTAGCGTCTGATTCTAGAAAATTATCAACTACCCGCTTTGTTAATTCGGTATTTACAATGTAATACTCCTCTGCGTTAGAAGTATTTTTAAGATCATGTGCTTTACCTGCAAAATGAAGAACTACATCTTGACTAATGTTAATTTCATCATTTTTTGAAAACCTATAAAAGTCGTATATTGCATCGAAATATTTAATTATGTTTTGGCCTACAAATCCACCTGATCCAGTAATAAATATACTTTTCACTATAAATTATCAAATAAATTTATATACTGCGCTACAACTTTTTCCTTAGTATAGCATTGTTGAATTATATCATAGCCGTTTTGGGCTAATTCTTGTTTTTTACTTTCGTTATTTGCTAATTCAGTAATTGAATGAACAAAATCTTCATTACGGTTATTTGAAATTAGTATAGAACAATTCAAGGGTTTTAAGAAATTATATAGAGGCGTATTCTCTCCTGTAATAACAATCATTGGTTTTGAACAAGCCATTATAGTATAAACCTTTGATGGGAAACCTTCTTGTTCCATTTCTTTACTAATAGAGATAAAGTGTATATCAGCAAATGAATTAATAAAAGGCATAATTTCTCTATCTTGATATGGCAAAACTTTAATATTAGTAAGATTATATTTTTCTACTTCTTTGATTAAATATTCTTTTTTTACCCCTTCTCCTATGATCCAAAATTCAATATTTGTGTCTCTAAGTTTTTTTGCCGCAAACAATATTGGTTCCCAATCTTGATAAAATCCAATATTGCCAGCATATAATAATCGAACTTTATGTGGATCTTTTTTAAATGGATTAGGAAGTTCTATCTCTTTAGATATAGGCTTGTACAATTCTGTATCAACAAAATTTGGGACAATTATCAGCTTATCTTTTTCATTAAATCTATCAAAAATCTGATCATAGAACTTTTGATCAATCGTAATTACTGCAGATGCTTGGTTATAAACATATTTTTCTAACCACTTTAGTGATTTGATAATTATGTTTGACTTAAGTGCTCCGTTTTTAATTAATAAGTCTGGATATATTTCTTGAACATTATATATAAACTTGGCTCTGTTCTTTTTTGCAATTAATATTGAAATTAGTCCAATACTTAATGGCGGCGAAGGGCTTAATATAAAGTCAACTTTTTTAATCGAAAGTCCTATAATAAGAGATAAAAAATGCCAGTATATAAAAGATAATATTCTAATAATAGTACTCTTATATTTCTTTAAAGGAACATGAATTACACGTATCCCATTAAAATCACTTTCATAGAATAATCCAAATAGTTTTCTGTTTAGAGGTTGCTTTTGTAATGTTGTTTCAATTAAATTGTAATGAGGAGTAGTTGTTAGCACCACAACCTCATATCCAGCATCTTTAAAACCTAATACGATGTCATTATATAAGTATGCTGTAGAAACACCATCTGGGCTGAATACTATAGAATGAATTAAAATTTTCTTTGTGATCATTCGCCCCAAACTGTTCTCTTAATGTAATCTACATAACTTATGATTATTCTTACCACCTTATCAGAAACATTTGGCATTGAATAATCTGATACTTTTCTTAATGTTCTTTCATCTCCACTGTTTTCTGATTCAAGCTGAATTAACCCTTGTAAAATTCTTTCAGGATTTAGTCCAACCATCATTACAGAAGCTTCTTCCATCGCTTCTGGTCGTTCGTGTGCTTGTCTAATATTTAATGCAGGAAAATTCAAAATTGAAGATTCCTCAGAAATTGTTCCACTATCAGATAAAACTGCTTTGGAATGTAGTTGAAGTGCATTATAATCATTAAAACCTAATGGCTTTAATAACTGAATGTTTTTATGTAAAACTATTCCTTTTGCATCAATCATTTTTCTAGTTCGAGGGTGCGTACTAACAATTATGGGTAAATCATATTTTTCTGCTACTAAGTTTAGACTAGAAACTAAACCCGCAAAATTCGAGTCACTACTTATATTCTCTTCTCTATGAGCCGATACAATAAAATATTTTTTACGTTCTAACTGCAAACGCTCTAAGATATTGGAGGATTTAATTGATGGCAAATAATGATTCAGAACTTCAAACATTGGCGACCCTGTCTTTATTATTCTGTCTGCAGATAAGCCTTCACGCAAAAGATACTCTCTAGCAATATCACTATATGTCAAATTAATATCTGAAATGTGGTCAACAATTTTACGATTTGTTTCTTCGGGAACACGTTGATCAAAACATCTATTTCCAGCTTCCATGTGGAAAATAGGTATGTGTCTTTTTTTAGCAGGTATAGCACATAAGCAACTATTTGTGTCACCTAGTACCAAAAATGCATCTGGCTTTATTTCTTCCAATAATGGATCGATATTGATTAGAATTTTCCCAATAGTTTCAGTTGCAGTTGCTCCTGCAGCATTCAAGAAAAAGTCAGGCTTACGTATTTGTAAATCGTCAAAAAATATTTGATTTAATTCATAATCATAATTTTGCCCTGTATGAACAATTATATGCTCAATTGCTTTTGAATTATCTAAAGCACTCATTACCCTTGATAATCTAATAATTTCAGGCCTAGTGCCTACAACTGTCATTACCTTTAAGCGCTGATTCATAGTTTAATCTATTTATACTTTTTCAAAGTAGGTGTCTGGATCTTTAGCATCATAAAATTCATTAATCCAAAACATTGTATATAATTCCTCTTCACCTATATTCTTAATATTATGCGTACACCAAATAGGCATATCTACATATGCGGGCTCTTCCCCTGACAAATAATAATCGAACACTTCAGTTGATCCAATTTTTCTTAATTGGATTAGCGCCTTACCTTTAATCACCGAAAATCTTTCTATTTTTCTTGTATGGAAATGATTACCTCTTGTTACTTCTTTTTTTGTAGTAGAAAAAGAAACCTGACCTCCGGTTTCTAATCTTACAATTTCTACGAAATTTCCTCTTTCGTCAATATTATTTATATACTTGATTGGATAGTGTATATTCAAATTGAAATAAGACCTGAAAGTATTAAAAAGATTAATTTCAAACTGATTATTGAAACTTGGAATTTGTCCATTTTCAAAATACTTTTCTTTAAACCTAATCAACAACTCAAGTATTTCAGAAACCTTATATGTGTCAGTATGCGCTATTAGAACATTTTCATTATTTTCAGTATTGAATAAATCAATAATTTTCTTTACAAGTTCATTAATATATATAAGATTAAGGGTTGCGTCTGATTCGATTTTAGGGGATTCATTATTAACCAGCTGATGGCAAAATGTTGATACAACTGAATTATAAAATGGCACTCCAAAAGGACCAAATACATTTGGTATTATTACTCCATGAAAAGTGGCACAAGATTGTTTAGCCCAATTAGCAAATAATTCCCTTGCTACTTTTTTTGAATTACCAAATGTGTTATTTCTCTCTTCTTGAATAGATGAAGAAAATATAATTTGACCCTTAAAGCTTGTCCTATTAAAAGAATCAATTAATTTAACTGCCAATGCAACATTTGTTTCATATATGGCACTTTCTTCACTATGACGATTAAGCCCAGCTAAATGAATAATAATATCACATTTTGAAACAAATGAATCAAGATTAACGTTTTCATTAAACCAATCTCTTTTGAATTCAATTAATTCAAATTTATCAGTATCTAGTTCTAATGTGCGGCATAAATGCCATCCTATAAAACCATTTGAACCAGTTACACCAACTTTAATCATAATTAATATGGATATTGAATAGCGTCTACTTCTCCTAAAATATCTTTTCGAATGATTGGCAGTTTTAATAATAACTGTTTCATTCCTTCTATATCTAAAATTGCAGTATTGTGAGAGTGATACTCATTAAGATTTGCGATATCAGGCATACCTTCTGAAAAATACTGTTCATAGTTTAAATCCCTATTATCAGCCGGAATTCTATAGTACTCACCAAGATCTTCAGCCTTTATCATGTCTTCCCTGTTAACAAGTGTTTCGTATAATTTCTCACCATGTCTAGTGCCGATTACTTTTATTTCACTTGATGATTTGTATAATTCTATTAAAGCCTGAGCTAAAGTTCCAACTGTTGCAGAAGGGGCTTTTTGGATAAACAAATCACCTTGATTAGCATGCTCAAAAGCATAAAGTACTAAATCAACTGCATCTTCTAATGTCATCATAAAGCGTGTCATGTTGGGGTCAGTTAGAGTCAAAGCCTTATTCTCTTTTATTTGCTCTATGAACAAAGGTATTACCGAACCTCTTGAAGCCATTACATTTCCATATCTAGTTCCACAGAAAATTGTCTTATTACTATCTAATATTCTTGATTTTGCCACCATTACCTTTTCCATTAATGCTTTAGACATGCCCATAGCATTTATTGGATATGCAGCCTTATCCGTACTTAGTACTACAACTTTTCTTACTTCAGACTCTTGTGCAACTGTTAATACATTATCCGTACCAATAATATTAGTCTTGACAGCTTCTAATGGGAAAAATTCACATGATGGAACTTGTTTCAAAGCAGCAGCATGAAAAATATAATCAACTCCTTTAATTGCCGGAATTAAACTATCACGATCACGAACATCTCCGATATAAAATTTTACTTTATTATTATTGACTCTTTTTCTAAGATCGTCTTGTTTTTTTTCATCTCGACTGAAAATTCTAATTTCTGTAAAATAATTAGTATTAAGATATCTATTTAAAACGGCATTCCCAAAGGAACCAGTTCCGCCAGTTATTAATAAAACACATTTCTTCGACATCAGTATTTTTTCCATATTTCGTTTAGCTTTTTCGTGATATTTATAAAATTAAAGTTTTCTGGGCCAGCATCTCTACTGTTACTTAGTATATATTTATAATAGGATTCTGTATTTAGAAATTGTTTTAATGCATTTATTAATTCAATAGTTTCATTACTGAAAAGAAAATGAACATTATTGTTGCAATTTAAATATTCTCTATCTATTTTATATTTTAATACAATTGGTAATCCTAACCCAATAGACTGTTCCCATAAAACAGAGTGTCTGCCTAAGTATATTGATAAATCAGAGGAAACTAAAGCCTCGAATATTTGCCGTTTATTCTGCCAACCTAAAAATTGAAGATTATTCTTATCTAGAATAAGTCCACGCAAATAATCTAAATATTTATCATCAATTGAACCAAAAATAATTAAATGTATATTATAAGTAAAATCTTGATTATTCATTGCATGAATGATAGTCTCTATATTAGAAATTTCACTCAATTTGCCACCCGTGATAATTACAAAATCATTATTATCTATTTGTAAAGATTTTCTAAATTTAGATCTAATTTCAAATCTTTCTTCTTCAGTAGGTAGGTTAAATTCAGTTCCTAGATATAAAGGTGATAGTTTGATGTCATTTATTGAATATAAATCCATTGAAAATTTCTTGACAGAAGGTCTTGTATAATAGATTTGCTCTAAATATTTGATACTGTAACTAATTAAGGATTTCCATATTAATTTGTGCAAGATTAAAATAGAAAATATATTTTTCCCACTTATATCATAATCAGCATGCAAATCGGCATAAATTCGACAATGTGAATTCTTTTTTTTGTATGAAATAACCTGCAAAACTGATAAAGTTTGCAAACCATGTATCATTATAATATCTGGTTTAATACTATCTAATGTCTTATATAAATTTTTAAACAAATAAAACCGATTAAAGAAATTGAAAATAAAGTTTAATCGAATGATTCTTACCTTATTCAAAAAGTAGTCTTCATTTAAATTAATCGGTGATTCATAATTAACTATTGATGTTTTTGAAGAGATTACTAAAACTTCAAAATCTTTTTCATATGACTGTATATTTGTTAAAATATTTTCTTGGTAAGACCAGTTGTCATGGAATACTGGTGATATATGAACTATCTTAATCATTTTTTAATACGACTCTAGGAAGTGAATATCTGTTTTTAAAATCACTTGGAAATATGTATGTAGAAAATGTATTAACTCCACTACTAAAACCTAAATCTTGAATTAGTTTGAACTCTCTCAAACCTACTGAATAGTAAGTGCCATATGGATAAGCAAAATGCTTTGGTGTATTTCCTGTATATTTTTTTATGTCATCTTTATTAATTAATATATCCTTAGAAATATCTTCTAAGGTACTAAATCGTAAACCAAAATGTTTATTAGTGTGCGAACCAATAGTGCATAAAGTATTTTTACTCATTTCATTTATATGATCCCAACCGATAAAGTTATTTTGGTATTCATTAACAATAGTATCATATTCTACATTAAATATTTTAACAAAATTAGATTCAATTTTATTACCCATTTTTAGAAGTTCACGACTTAAATTAATATATATATTTTGTTTTTTTTGTATGGTTGAAATATCAACTTTTTTGTTGTTAAATAAAGTGATTATAGAATTTTTTGTTAATGAATCATTCAAGTAATTCCACCACAAACCAATGTTTTTATTTGGAAATGAAGATGCTACGTAGAAAGTAAACGGGATATTAAAATTCTTTAAAATTGGAAATATATCTGTGTAAGTTTCTATATAACCATCATCAATTGTTATAACAAGTAATTTTTCGTGATTATTTGTTTTTTTTTCTTTTAAAATCGTTAATAAATCATCTAAAGAGATAAACTTATAACCATCGGAGATGTATTTTATTATTTTATCTTTTAAAACTAAAGGGTCTATATTCATATCTTCAAAATATTGAAGATTATTGAAATTATACTTTTTTGATCTATGAAGCATTAATATTGTTGCAAAAGGGTTCTGAGTTAGTCCATTGAAATAATTAAGCGTTTTACGGTTTATTAATTCAAACAATGCTATAGATGTATTAATCATTGAATAAATGTTTTAATAAGATTTTAAGATCAAAGTCTTTCATATTTTTTTGAAAATACTTTAAAGAACGATTTTCGAAATCAATCAAATTGTAATTTCCGGAAACAATCTTAAATATTGCATTGCTTAGTTCTTCATTCGAAATACAGGAAATTGATAGGTCATTTTCTCTGAGAAAATTAATGGAAGCAATTTCATTGGGTCCATATGCTAGAATGCATTTACCGTAAGCAAGATATTCCGAAATTTTTGTAGAAATTGAGAACTTTGTTATTTCAATCATTTTTTTTTCAAAACTTTCTACGTGTAATACTATATTAGCAGATTTAATGATTTGGAATAATTTTAATTTATCTCTTTCCGAACCCATAAATTTAACAAACTTATATTTGTTGAACTCATTGGATATATTTGAGGATAAATTTTCGAGACTATATATTCTAAGTTCTAAATTAATAGTATTTATATTCAGCCCGTCAATTATGATCGCAATTTGCAATAAACTCTTCCATCTATTTAAGGATAAGTTACCGATATAAAGAAAAACAAATGATCCATTGTTATGTATATTTTCAACTTCGTTACTAAACAATATTGGCAAATTCATTACTGTTTCAAATTTTTTTCCAGTCATTAAAGAATACGCTTCTCCTAACTTATTGCCGATTACAAGTCTTAAAATTGAAATTTCACAAGCGGCAAAAAATCTTTTCTTTATAAAATATCCATGTAAATATTTGAAGAGATTATATTTTTTATTTTGCAAAATATAATCATCTGTAAAATATACAATTAATGGTATATTTTTTCGAGTTGAAAGTTTCAACGCAAGATCGTATGAAAATCTGTTATTACTTGCAACAAAAAATATTAATGAAGGATTACATTTTTTTAGCCAGCTTTCTAAATTAATATTTTTGTTTTTTCTTAGTAGCCATACCAAATCTCTTAAGATATATAAAATTGTTGGCTTTGTTTTATACAAACTTGATTTTGGAAATTTATTTGTTTGTATTTCAACTATTTCTGATCCACATTTGTTTGAAAAAGAAAAAAAGGATTTCACAATATCATAATCAGTAATTTTGAAATAACTAGAATTAAAATCGGATTGAGGAAATTCATTTCTAAAATAAATTTGAGATATATTAGAATCATTGAAGTTTTTAAAAATTGATTTTATCGTTTTTCCATTATTTGTACTGTCACAAATTACATTGTGACTAATAATTAAAGGTCTTAATTTATTTTCGTTTAATAGCATAAATTCAAAAGTTCAGCTTTAAATTTCTCTCCGATATATTGGATGTCAAAAGATTTTGCAAATTCGAAGTTATCTTCGATTGTATCTTTTAAAATATTTTTATTGTCCATAAATTTGCCAAGCATTTTTGCCAGACCATTAATATTGTTTATTTCAAAAAAATGACTGGGAGATTTCAATAAAACTTTTGCTCCCTCGGTGTTTGATGAAATAATTGGAATTTTTAATAACATTGCATATAAAATAGTCAATCCAAATCCTTCCCACTTACTTGAGCTGATATAGCAATCAGATTGTTTAATGTAATTATAAGGGTTAGTTTTATATCCGGTTAGTTCTATATAATTATTAAGATTTAAATGATTGATTAAATTATTTAAATCATCTTTCATATCTCCATCACCAACAATTCTAAGTTTGAAATTGTCATATTTCCATTTTCTTAGTTGTTCGATGGCATAAATTAAAGTGATATACCCTTTTGCATCTGTGAGTCTTCCAACAGTTATAAAATTATATTCCGTATTTGTGTATTTACAAATGATGTTTGATTTTTCGAGAATATTAATGGTCGAAATTGGATTATGGATAATTACAAAATTCAAGGAGCTGAAATATTTCTTATAATCTTGTTCAACAGATCTGGAAATAAATACAATTTTGATAGACTTTTTTAATGCCAAATTAAGTAACTTTAGATATAACCTTTTTGTTAAACTTGGTTTTTTACTTATTATACTAGAAATTGGCTCATGAATATGTACGATATATTTTATTTTTTTAAAAAAAGAAATGAAAAAAACTAAAATAACTACTGAAGGGTTATTTATTATAAATTTGTTTCCGTTTTTTTTATTAACAATATTATAAAATTTAAATATGAATTTAATGGTATTAAATTTCGATATAGGGGGATTTATACCTAAATTAATTTTGTTATTATTTGGGAAAAAAGTGTTCTCATTATCTTGATAATTAAAGGTTACAATATTAATACTTAAAAAATCGTTATTATTAAAATACTCAACTAGTACTTCATATACAGACATAATACCTCCGAATGTATTACCTAAAATGATATTTATACTTCTATTATTCATTTTGATATGATCTAATTTTTAATCGATTATAGTATTTTTCCCCAAATGATAAGATAAAGATTTTCTTTCTTAACTCGTAAAATTTGAGAATTAAACTTGCATTGAAATAATATACAGCGGCTTTTATAATTCCAAGTCGCTTTTGTCTTATCTTGAAATTTTCTTGCAAACTTAAGTGCTTTGATTTTGAAGAAATTCCATCTGTACGAAAATTTACATAACAAATTGGTAGATATTTAAAATCTACTCCATTTATATATAATTTTAAAAAAAAATCATAATCAGAAGCAAGTTTGTAATCTTCAGAATATAAACCATGCAATTTATAGATCTGGTTTAAAACCAAAGTAGATGGATGGAAAATAGACATTCTTTTAGTTAATAGCTTATGATCAGGGGTAACCCGTTTTTTTACATATAAAGATCCAACATCTTCTATCCTATATATATCACTATACAAAATAGAAGAATTATACAATTTAGCCGCAGTAAAAATATTTTCCAAAGCGTTATCATCGTAATAATCACCGCAGTGCAACAACGTGATATATTTACCTTCTGCTGAAGTGATTCCTTTGTTAATAGCATTATATATTCCATCATCAGGTTCACAGATTAATATGTCGATTTCGTCTCTATATTTATTCAGTATAGTTTTAGTTTTATCTATTGAACCTCCATCAATTACAATGTATTGAATTGTTGATTTTTTTTGAGATAAGACACTATTAACTGTTTGCTCAATAAATTTATCGCCATTGTAAACAATAGTTACTATAGATAAATCATATTTATATTCTTTCTCCAATTATACTTCGTTCTGAATTTAAAAATTGTATATAGGTAACATAATATAATACTAAAAAAAATAAGAAAAAGACACTCAAATATGAACCTTCTCTAAAAGAATAACATAAAATCATTATTAATGATAACGAATTTATGTTATAAAGAAAATTATCCTTACAAATGAATCTTTTTTTTATTTTATATTTTCGTAGAAACAAACAGAAAATAAAAATTCCAGGTAAACCAAGTTCAGATAAAATTCTCAAATAAAGTGTTCCGGCATCATCTTTGTTTAATTCGATTAATATCTGTTTGTCCGAGAAACTATCCCCAATAAATGATTTGTAGTTTATTGAATGTGTATTAAAACCCGATCCTAGAAAAAAAGTAGACACTAAGGATTTATATGTTACTAATGTATTTGAAACTAAGGCAAAACCAGTTAAATCACTAGATGTATAGTTATAATCACTTTGATTTTGCGTTTGATTAAACAAAGATTTTACTTTATTTGATAGTGGTGAAACAAGAATTAATAACCCAAGAATTGATATAGTAAGAATTGAAATTATAGTTTGTTTAAAGTTTAATCTATTAATTTTCATTCTTGTAAAGTAAATATTTGTCAAACAAATTATCATGTAAAAATATCCAACAATTGAAAAAGTAATTATCATTCCAAAAATTGTAAATAAAGATTGGAAATTTGAATTATTTTTTTGGCGACTTATTTTTGTTAAATGTAATATCGAAATATAAACAGACGGCAATAAAAATGTTGCATAATGAGCGGGTTCAGAAAACAAACTTGGTGCCCTTGGTATTACATTGAATATCTCTGGCTCAAATCTATAATTAGCAGTTCCCGAAATGATATCTTGTGGTAGAAATGAAGCGCCAGTTGTAACAAATACAATTATTTGAAGCAGTGCAATGATTATTGTAATTAATACAACAAAATTATATATTTTCAAAATACCGGCTATTTTAGACCTATTGTTTATAACAAAAGAATAAATAATAAAAATAAAGATAAAAAAACCTGTAAAATGACTTATTGAACTTTTAAAATTTATATATTTAAAATTCAGTAAAAACGTTTGCAAAAAAATAAAAAAAAATAGAAATAATATAAATTTGGGAATTTTAAACTCTAGAAATGGGATTTGCAATAAACCTAAAATGAGAATTAATAAAGTAACAAAGTTGGTGTGTAAATTAAACCCAAAAATATAATCTCCTAAACTAGCTGTAAGTAAGCACAAAAAAAATATTAATACTGATATATATCTAAAAACTTTCAATTTTATATTTTTTTAATCCACATAGATCCAGGTTCTCTATTATCCTCTAGCATTGGACAATTAGTCTTTAATAATTTAAAATGTTTGTGTTTTAAAAAATTTAAAGCTAATACAATTTCAAATTGGTTATTATTAGATAAATAAGCTTCAAGCACATATTGTTCATTCCAAAAGTTAAGACCATCTTGTAACCATTCTTTTAGATAATCTTTGGGGGAGAATATGTCATGAATATGTACGTAAACACCCGCATTCAAAGATGGTAGAATTTGCAGATATTCAAAGAGAACATCACCTTGTGGTCTTATTATATGCGATGAATCAATAAATAGAATATCATTAGATTGCAAATTTTTAAATACGTCTAAAGCGACATTTTCGACTTTCTCTCTGATTATTGTTGCATCTAAATTTTCCAACCAATCGTTAGCATATGGCTCAATGCATATATGTTCAAATGGAGTGGTTGGCGATTCAACTAGATTTCTTTTTAAAGAATGTTGTATCATTAAACTGGATTGACCACATCCGATTTCAATCACCTTATTAGGTTTAATCTTTCGAATTATTGAATAAAGTATTTCTGAATCTCCTGATAAAAAGGATCCTTCAGAAAAAGTATAATTAAACCTATCTTTTTTTAATTTAGAAATTTCAATAATTTCATTAGAAAAATTAAATGATTCAAGAAATTTTAATTGTCCAGTTTCATTAAAATCAATGCCTGGTAAATTTCTATCCTCATTTAGTGGTTTTTCAAGATTCTGTGTATTAAACAAAGGTTCGTAAAAATCATCCTTAATTGGAAATAATCCAATTTTTCTAAATAATTTAAGACTGGTTTTAGACTCAGAATGCCATAACCCAACAATTTCTTTTCTGATAAATTTTAGCCAAATGAGCGATATAACTGTTAGTGGAGAAAAAAGATTGTCAATTATTTTTAATAAAAGAGATTTGATTTTTTTTTTCAATGTGGGTGTTATTTATATATTTTAGCTAATTAATTTAGTATATACTTTTAGATACTTTTCAGCTACCATATTAGAACTAAAGGTTTCATAATCTGATGTATCAACAATATATTTTTCAGGAGTAGCTAGGATCTTTAAAATTGCATTTGATATGTTTTCAACAGAATTTATATTAGTAAGGTAAGCATTTTTAAAATAGGACTGTTTTGCATAAGTTTTATCGGCTAAAATTAATGGTTTGCCAATTTTCGCTGCCTCAATCGCACTCATTGGTTGTTGCTCTTCATGACTTACAAGTGCAAATATTTTACTTTCAACGTAAGCAGATTGAAGTAAATTAGAACTATTGTCCAATTCTTTAATCCATTTGATACATTTAGAGTTGTTTTCTAATATTTTAAGTTGATTTGCGTATTCTTCTTCACCAGTAACTTCATTTCCTATAATTACCAATTTCTGATTAATTTTATTACATGCTAATGCTAGATTTAATTGATTTTTTCTTACCCCAACATTGCCTGTAGTTAAGATATAATCTGTAAAACCAAACATTTTTGAAAATAAATTATTATTTTCGTTTAAACTGTAAAAATTATCATTTAAGATCGCAGGTATGATACAAATTTTATTTTCAGGAACATTTAAATAATCAACTGCAAACTCAGCTTGACCTTCATTTAAAACTACAAAAGAATCAATTAATTTTATTATTTGTAAATTATAATTTGGCCACTGTATTTTATTTATAATTTTACGTTTTACATTATTTAAGAAGCTACCACTGTAGCCTGTAAGTGCTGTTACTATAATTTTTTTATTTGCTTTATGTGCAAAATTTATTATTCTATATTGTGATACATCAAGTCCCCATAAATGTAACAATTCAAAATCGTTATCTCTTTCCCATGGATTTAATTTGGAAACATTAACACCGATTTTATATAGTGCATCTAACGTATGAATCATCTGTAAGTCAAATCCTCCAAAAGCAAAACAGTGAGGCTGACAGGGTAAATATTTTATCTTCAATTGAAATATATTTAGAAAAGATTTAAATTATTTTTTAGATAATTTTCAGCAAATTCAAGCTTTCTTAAATCACCAATATCATAAATAAAATCATTTAACTTATACCCTTTCATTTTACCGATATAATTAGGTAACAAATCAAATGCAATATCTAGTAATTTATTATCAAAAGAAACCGATTCGAAAATACTTGTGTCAAATATATATATGCCTGCATTTGCTAGATTTGATTTTGGACATTCTGGTTTCTCTTCAAAAGAAATTACAATATTATTTTCATCTAATTCTATAATTCCACAATCTTTTGGAAAATCGGTTTCAAATAAACCGATGGTAATAGGTAAGTTATGCGAGTTATGGAAATTTATAAATTTTTTTAGGTTAATATTGGTTAAATTATCGGCGTAACAGACTAATACATGTTGTTCTCGCATTATTTTAGACTTGTTAATAATTAAAGTCCCTAAACTTCCAAGTAATTCTTTCTCATAACAAGTTTCAATATTAATATTTCCTTTAAAGTTTTGTAAATAATAAGAAACTTTTTCTTGTAAATGATGTGTATTTATAAAAATTTTATTGATTTGATACTTGGAGAATAAATCTATCCAGTAAGACAATAGTGGTTTCCCATTGATTTCAACTAAACACTTTGGAACGTTACTAGTAAGCGGAAGTAGTCTGGTCCCTTTTCCAGCTGCTAATAAAAAAACATTCATTATAAAATTTTATGTTTTTTAATATACTCTTTAATCATATGATTGATAATTAAGTGAACATCTTCAATTATTTCCATAGAATCTGTCTGAACACAAATAACGTGATCGGCAATTTTAGCAAGTATCCCGCCATTTCCATTTTTATAATTCCCAGTTACGCCAATGGTTGTAGATCCTTTTTCTTTCGCAAATAAAATGGCTTCGATAACATTTGGAGAATTTCCACTTCCGCTATACCCTATCAAAATATCATCTTTTTCAAGAAATGTTTCGAGCTGACCCTTAAAAATATTTGAGTAAGAGGTGTCGTTTCCAAAAGCAGTAACAGATGATGCATTATCTGTTAATGCGATTGTTTTAATCCTTAATTCTTTTGTCCAATCTCCAGCTGAATGAGATGGAGTAGCTGCAGATCCTCCGTTACCGATTAAAAAAACATAACGTTTTTCTACTTTTGCTCTCTGAATAACTTTTATTATTTTTAGTAAAACTTCTTGGTCAAGACTATCGATTGATTTTTTTAAATTAGAAGTATACTCATTGAAAAACTTTTCCATAAAATCTATTTATTGTATATTAAAAATTATTCTTGATCCAAATTGATCAAACATAAATGGTAATTCACGGTAGTCGTTCATACCTTTTCTAAAATCATCTTGTTTATCTCTTGGAACATAACTCATTAAAAAACCGCCACCACCTGCTCCTGCTATTTTGTAACCAGTGGCTCCGTTAGATTTTGCTAATTCAGTCATCGCATCAATTTCAGGTACACTAATGCCATCTGCTAATTCTTTTTTTAATTCCCAATTAATCTGCAATAATTTACCTAAATTATCTAGATTATTTAATCTGAAAGATTCTTCAAGTTGCGGAACTAAATTGGCAATCTTTATTAAAAATTCGGTTTTGTTATTCGCCTTTTGTTGAGTTAAAATTTTGTCAGCATTACGAGTTATTTTAGTGAAATGTAACAAAATATTAGAGCATAAACGAATTCGATCCATTGAATTTATTAAAATATCTTCGACAGATACTGATTCGTCTTTATTGAACATGATTTTTTTTACTCCGCCATAAGCTGCTATGTATTGATCTTGTTTGCCAATAGGCTTTTTTAAAATTTCTATTTCTATCTGACAAGCTTCCTGTGCAAGTCTTTCTGCTGAAATACTTATTCCAATATAATGGTAAAGAGCATTTAATAATCCTACAGTTACAGTTGAGGAAGAACCTAGACCAGATCCTGTTGAAGGTATATCGGCCAATGTCGTGATTTCAATACCATTTTTTATTCCGACTTTTAATAAACATTCTCGAATTAAGTCATGCTTTATATCTTGAATATTTTCAACTATTTCATGGGATGTGTAGTTTAATACTATTAAATTATCATATCTTTCTTTTACGATTACATAGATATATTTATTTATCGCACTACTTATAACCATCCCCTGGTTTTCTTTATAAAAATTAGGTAAATCTGTTCCTCCTCCAACAAAGCTTATCCTTAGTGGCGTTTTAGAAATAATCATATCAATTTAATATTTAGGATTTTTTCTCCATATGAAAGATGAAGAGATAATATCTTGAATAGTATAATCAGGAATCCATCCAAGTTTTTCTTTAGCTTTTTTATTTGTGGCTACTAAAACAGCTGGATCACCTTCTCTTTTTTCAGTTATTGTATAATTTAATTTTGTATTTAATAATATTTCGGCTTCATTTAATATTTCTAGAACTGAAAACCCATGATTTGTTCCTAAATTAAAATCTTCATTAATATTTTGATCAAAATATTTCATACCTAAAATATGAGCTTTTGCAATATCAAGTACATGTATATAATCTCTAATTCCTGTACCATCTTTTGTTTGATAACTATCCCCGAAAACGTTTATAAATTTATTTTTTTTTAAAGCATTATCTAAAACGATTGGGATTAGATGGGTTTCATGTAATCTTGATTCTCCATGATCTAATGTCGCACCAGCTGCACAAAAATATCTGAAAATAATAAACTGCATTCCATAAGCATTAGAAAAATCGCGTAACATTTGTTCAATCATTAACTTGGAATATCCATAAGGGTTAATTGGATTTTTGGGATGTAACTCATCGATAGGCAATGATATTGGCTCCCCAAAAACAGCTGCAGTTGATGAAAATATAATTTTTTTAACTTCATGTTTCTTCATATTTATAAGTAACTTGAAGGTATTAATGAAATTATTTTCGTAATACAATTCTGGATTTTTAACAGAATCGGGAACATTAGCAGATGCTGCAAAATGGAAAATAAAATCTACTGAATAAGTATTAAATACATTATCTAAAATTAAAGGATCGCCATAATTTCCCTCAAAAAAAATAACTTCATTAGAAAGTGCTGAACTTTTTCCATCTCGAAGGTCATCGATAACAATTACATTATAACCATCTTTTAATAATATTTCACAAACTATACTTCCAATGTATCCTGCTCCTCCTGTTACTAAAATAAATTTTTTCATTTCACGATTATATTAAAATTTTAATAACTATTTTTTAATTCGACCAAAATCACATTTGGTATTATTTTATTATCAAATTTATCACGCTTAGACTGAAAATAAAGATGTTTAAAAAACTTTGATGGTTTTAGTAAGATTTTTTTTAACAATTCAATTTTTGTTTTTTTAATCAAATAAAATGCTGAATTGTGTTCAGACATTAAAAATGATTGAATTGCATTACTCACAAAAGTAGGTGCAGGGGGAAAATGGAAATTAATTTCTAAGTCATTGACTTTTGCTAGTTCCTTATATGCTTTAAGGTTCCATCGGCCCATATGATGGGGTGGGTTATTTAAAATGTCAAACCAGTCAAATTCAATTGTCATTGGTGAATAAGGAGTACTAATAAAGATACTTCCATTTTTGTTTAAAAGTGACTTCATTTCCGTTATAAATTTATTGACATTCCCAATATGTTCTAAACAATGAAACGAAACAATTAAATCGAATTTTTTATTTGGATATTTTTTTTGAAATTCAAACATTTCAACGTTATACGATTCTAAACCTTTTTTATTGCAAATATTAATACTCTCAGAAGTAGTATCAATTCCACAATATGAAAAGTTATTAAAGTTTTGAGCTTTCAGTGCATCTAAAAACATTCCATCGCCACAACCTATATCAATCAAAGAATTATAATTATTATTTTTAATTATTTCGATTACTTCTTGATATTCCCATCTGAATTCAGGATAATAAGTCTTTTGACTTGTAACCCATTTATAAAAAGAATTAGATCCTTCGATTTGGGGCGTAACAAATTCGAAATCACAATTTTGGCACTTATTAACAAAATAGTTTTCAATTATTTCAACATCTGTTGAAACTTTTTCTCTAAAATGTGATTCTAAAGAAGAAATAATTTTTTCTTTAGATAAAGAATACAATTCAATTGAATGTTTTCCGCATATTGGACAAGTCATAACTACTTTTTGTGGGTTATGGTAAAAAAACTATTATTATTTATTAAAGTAGTTTTTATGTTTATCATAAACATAAATTCTGCTCTTAGTGATAATTCGTTGTGCATTTTTTTTAAACTCTGGCGATCTGCTACTTCCACTCCACCCTTCTTCTGAAAGATACTTAATTGCAAATAACCCGTTTTTAAACCCTGCTTTTAGACTTCTCAAGCAGTATTCAGGATCATCATAACCATATGGTGCAATATTTTCATCTAATTTGCCAATTTTTCTCAACAAATTCCAAGGTATAACATTTGGGCCATTTATTGCACACATTCTATTATAGTATGTTTCATATTCAGCTTTTGGATATTCTGCATTATCATCTGGACTTTGAATCACATCAAAAGTCTCTATCATTTGATTAAAATATGATTTAAATTTTTTATAAACATTCTTCTCTTGCCATTCAACACTTTTATTTACTCTTAGTGTTTGCAAAAATGAGGTTGGTCTTAAATTTGCTCCATATCGAAACGAGATTACTCCTAAATTATCACCTTCTCTCTGATATAATTCAACTATTTTTTCTTCAGTGTGAACATCTTGTAGTACAATATCATCTTGCATAATCACGGAAAATCCTGAAGTAACCTTTTCTATACCGGCATTTACAGATAATAACATATGGACATTTGGTAGAACAAGTTTAGCAGTTGGATGACTTGAATTTTTGATAAAATTATCTACTATGCTTTCAGATGAGTCCGTACAACCATCTACAACTAGTATGATTTTACTTTGACTTGATGTACATTTTTCAATACCTTCTAGGGTTTTTGGTAAAACATCTTCTTTGTTAAAAATTGGTACTATATAATTGAACTTGTTCTTCATTTGTTAGAAATATTTTTTATTTTGTCAGATAGAATTAATGCCTTTTTTATACATACATCCATATTATAATATTCCCATTCACCAAATCTTCCTAAAGTATATATTTCGGTATCGTTCAAATATTGTAAAATTATATTTTTACTTTCTAGATAATATTTATTATAAACAACATATGCATGATTGGAAACATTATAATCCAAGGGTTTAATAAGAAATGGGTCTTTTTTGCCATTTAACAACATTTCTTCATAACTTATTTTACCAATAGCTTCAGTTATACATACATTTTTTACTGGATTGAAAAAATTGCCAATATGAATATATCTATGAAATAAGGATGATTCATCTGGATCATAAGTCCATGTGTTTTTTGTAGCTTTTGTTTCCCATAACATAGTTGTGACTTTGTTGTATTCTAACATTGTTGCTGCATGTAAAACATCTTTGGGACAATTTTTTATTAAATTTGGTAAAATATCAAGCGGGACTGTATTAATGATTAAATCATATTTGAATTTATCATTAATTACCCATTGTGAAGAATTAAGCCCATCTTTTTCAATAGTATTAATGCTAGTATTATAAATAATATCAAGATTACTAGCCAATGCGTCTATAAAAGTATTTTGATTGTTTGATTTTGGATAATAAAAACTTGAATGAGGCATTTTGTCGGTTGCTGAAGTCAATAATGACTCGATAAATGATTCTTTATTTGGAATTGGAAGCTTTCCTTCAACCCATAAAGGACTCATATTTTGGGGATCTTTATTCCAGATTTTTTTATTATATGGAATAAAATATTCTTCCGACAATGTGTTGCCAAATTTTTTTCTAAACCAATCATCAAGGTTTTTATAGCAACCGTCATCTTTACAATTTAAAAAATCATCTACAATATTTATTGCAAGTTCTTTATCAAATGAGTATATTTCTTTTACAGAAAACTCAATTGGGTAAGATATTTCACTTGATTTAAATTTTATCATTGCTTTTCTTTCGATCTTATTCCATTCTTCTTTAGACAATACTTTGTTAAAAACAAAATCCAAAACATCATTATGTTTCGAGTTGAAGCAATGTCCGCCAGTTACATGATAAGCAATTCCATCAATATCTCTTGTGCGGGCAATACCTCCATGTATATGTTCTTTCTCTAATATCTGTACGTCGAAAAAGTCATTTAACATTCTCCCTATTGCTAATCCAGATATTCCAGCCCCTAATATTCCAATTTTCATTTAATAATGTGTTTTAATTTATTTGTTAGGCTTTTAAAAAATGTAAGCCAAATTTACTAACCTAATCCCTTTTCATCATTTTGAATTTTAATATAGTTAAATGCAAGCCTATAACTAGGTAATACATAAAAAATTGAATAACAAATTACTGTCGCCCATATAACCCCACTAACTCCGATTTTTGCAGATAAATATATTTTAGTCAAAAGTGCCGTAATTGAAGCAAGGCCGATAAATATCGTTTGCTTTCCAATTAAATCACCTGAATTTAGGAACGTTGACATTACTCCACCATAGTTTGCTAGAACGATAAAACAATAAAAACCAATTAATAAAGACCATGTGGGAATATATTCTGCGCCTACCCAAAACTGAATAATTTGCTTGCCACCTAATAATAATGGCAATGAAAAAACTAGTCCAAATGTTATACTAATAAATAATGATTTTTTCAAAGTTTTTCTTATCCAAATTATATCTCCACTTTCCAATGATTCAGCAAATGCAGGCCACAAAGGCTGAATAATAAATTGAGTAAACATAGAAAATAGAAATAGTTTTTTAACTATTTCGTAACCAGATACATATGATGCTCCAAGTTTTTGTGCAATGACTAAATCATCTGAGGCATTAGCAATTAGCGTAAATATTCCTAGAGTGAGAAAAATTAGTCCTGATTTAATTAAATTCTTCCCGACCTTCAAGTTAAATTGTCGATAACTTGGTTTTAAATTTGGTCTATGATTATTAAATAGAAAGTAGCCATTAATGATAGTTGATATAATCTGGCCTGAAGACAAAGAAAGAACCAACAGGGGTAAGCTTCCTTTAAAAAAAATGCATGTTAAAATTAAAAATAAGCTAATAAATGAGCCTACTAATTGCCAAAGTTGAAACCTATAGCCTTCCTGAAAGCCTTCTTGTACTCTTTGGATAACTCCGAGAGGCATATTTAGTAACAATGCTGCTACTAAAATAAACATAGTAGGTCCAGATTCTATAACTGCTATACTTGATTTTACATTAAATATCCTATCCCAAGATATGTAAGGATATATTAAAATAAAAAATATAAACAAAATTAAGCTTATTACAAGCAATAAAAAAAAGGTACTCGAAATTGCAACACTTGCTTCTTCTTGATTTTTTCTTCCACTTGCTTTTGCAACTGCATTTACTAATCCGTTACCTAGCCCTAGATCTGCAAAACTCATCAGAGCTAACATTGATGAAATTGCCATCCATAAACCATAGCGTTCCGAACCTAAATATTTAACAGTTAGTGGGATTATAAACAAATTTATAATTGCTGAAACACCTTTAACTATTGCACTAGTTCCCCCTGTTAAAAGTATTCTTCTATATCTTTCATCAGAAATTTCCTGATACGTTTCAACCTTGTCTGGCTTTGACTGAATAACTCTTTTTATATTCCGAATTTCACTCAAAAATTTTGCCTTCATTTATATCATTACGTTTATTAGGTTCTTATTTGTAGGAATTAATTTTGATAGTCTATTTCACTTTGATAATCTACTATTTTTTTATACTCAACTATCGTTTTCTTTATTCCGTTTGCTAAATCAATATTGGCATTCCATCCAAGTATATTAATTTTACTAACATCCATTAACTTTCTTGGTGTGCCATCTGGCTTGGTAGTGTCGAAAACGAGTTCACCTTCATATCCAACTTCTGCAACTATCAACTCCGCTAGTTCTTTAATAGAAACATCTGTACCACAACCAATATTCACCAAGCCTTGTTCACTATAATTTTTCAATAAAAAATAACACGCATCTGCTAAATCATCAACATGTAAAAATTCTCTTCTTGGTGTTCCAGTTCCCCATATGGTGACATTGGGTTCATTATTCTTTTTTGCTAATACTATTCTCCTAATTAATGCAGGAAGTACATGGGAGTTTTCTGGATGGTAATTATCATTGGTGCCATACAAGTTGGTTGGCATAGCTGAAATAAAATTACAACCATACTGTGCTCTATAACTGTCACACATTTCAATACCAGCAATTTTTGCAATTGCATAGGGCTGATTGGTTGACTCTAAGTATCCACTTAGTAAGTATTCTTCTTTTAATGGCTGTGCAGCCATTTTAGGATATATACATGACGAACCTAAAAATAATAATTTAGTAACCTTATTCAAATAAGCCGCATGGATAATATTCGCCTCAATCATTAAGTTGTCATAAATAAATTCAGCTCTATAAGTATTGTTTGCATGAATGCCTCCTACTTTAGCAGCAGCGAGTATTACAAATGCAGGTTTTTCTTTTTCAAAAAAATCATTTACAGCTTGCTGGTTTCTTAAATCTAATTCACTAGAAGTTCTTGTAACAATATTGTTATACCCTTCTTTTTTTAGTTTGCGCTCTAATCCAGAACCGACCATTCCTCTGTGTCCAGCAATATATATTTTAGCAGTTTTTTCCATGCTTATAATCCACTTTGTTTAATATACAATTCCTTTTTAAATAAGGAAACATCGCTTGCTACCATTTCTTTAACTAAGGATGCTAAATCATACTTTGGCTTCCAACCTAATTGAGTCATTGCTTTAGTTGGATCTCCAATCAATAAATCAACTTCCGTTGGTCTGTAATATTTGGGGTCTACTTTCACAACTACTTTGCCTTCTTCTAATTTATATTCACCAGTATTTTTTACAATATATCCTTCTTCTGCTTCATCCTTACCTCTAAATCCTAATTCAATTCCCAACTCTGCAAAACTCATTTTGACAAAGTCACGGATAGTGGTTGTAATTCCTGTTGCCAAAACAAAGTCTTCTGGTTTTTCTTGTTGTAAGATTAAATACATTCCTTCTATATAATCCTTTGCATGTCCCCAGTCTCTTTTTGCATCTAAATTTCCTAAGTACAAACACTTGTCCATGCCTAAAGCAATCTTTGCCGTTGCTCTTGTAATTTTTCTAGTTACAAAGGTTTCACCTCTTTGTGGAGACTCATGATTAAACAAAATACCATTACAAGCATACATGTTATAAGCTTCTCTATAATTCACCGTAATCCAGTATGCATATAGTTTTGCAACCGCATAAGGTGAACGAGGATAAAAAGGTGTTGTTTCAGATTGAGGCACTGCTTGTACTAATCCATATAATTCCGAAGTAGAAGCTTGGTAAATTTTTGTTTTCTTAGCTAAACCTAATAAACGAACTGCTTCTAAAATTCTAAGTGTGCCAATACCATCCGCATTGGCTGTGTATTCTGGTTCTTCAAAACTTACATGCACATGACTCATTGCAGCCAGGTTGTAAATTTCGTCAGGTTGAACTTCTTGAATAATACGTATTAGGTTAGTGCTATCCGTTAAGTCCCCATAATGCAAATTAAGGTGTCTGTCTGGAATATGCGGGTCCTCATAAATATGGTCTATTCTTTGTGTATTAAACAAAGAGGACCTTCGCTTAATTCCATGAACTTCATAACCTTTTTTTAATAAGAATTCTGCCAAATATGCTCCATCTTGCCCAGTAATTCCTGTAATAATTGCTTTTTTCACTTTATATTTTTTAAATTTCTACTATCTTCCGATGGATTCATAATAATACCCTAACTCATTCATCTTAGCAACATCAAATAAATTTCTTCCGTCAAAGATGATTTTGTTTTCATTTAACTTTTGATCCATTAATACAAAATCAGGCGTTCTAAATTCACTCCACTCTGTAGCTATAATTAAGGCGTCAGCTTTCTGTAATGCTTCGTACTGATTTGTTGCATATTGTATTTTATCTCCTATCTGCCCTTTTACATTTGCCATAGCTTCAGGATCATAAGCTGTTACAGTTGCTCCTGCTTTAGTCAACGCATCAATAATACTCAATGCGGGCGCTTCTCTAATATCATCTGTGTTGGGCTTAAAGGCAAGTCCCCATAATGCGAAATGCTTTCCTTGTAAATCATTTTTGTAGTGCGACTTAATCTTTTCAACTAAGTGTATTTTTTGATTGGCGTTTACTTTTTCAACTGCTTTTAATATGTCAAAATCATACCCTACTTCACCCGATGACATGATTAATGCTTGCACATCTTTTGGAAAACAACTTCCCCCATATCCAATACCTGGGAATAAAAAACGTTTCCCAATACGGTCATCACTACCTATGCCTCTTCTCACCATATCCACATCCGCTCCCATGCGCTCACACAATTGTGCAATCTCATTCATGAAAGATATTTTGGTAGCCAAAAAACTATTGGCTGCATATTTAGTTAACTCTGAACTACGCTCATCCATAAATATTACAGGGTTGCCTTGTCTTACATAGGGAGCGTATAAATCACTCATCACTTGCTTCGCGCGCTCCGATCTCGTTCCTACCACCACCCGGTCTGGTTTCATGAAATCATCCACCGCAACACCTTCTCTTAAAAACTCAGGGTTACTCACCACATCAAACTCCCCTTTATAATTTACTGCAATCGCAGCACTTACCTTATCCGCTGTACCTACTGGTACCGTACTTTTATTTACAATGACTTTATAGTCCTTTAATAATTTTCCTAATTCATCCGCCACACCCAATACATATTTTAAATCCGCGCTACCGTCCGCACCTGGTGGTGTGGGTAAGGCTAAAAATATAATCTCTGCATCCTCCGTCGCTTCTTCTAGCTGTGTAGTGAATTTTAAACGCTCCTCTTTGATATTTCTTAAAAAAATCTTTTCCAACCCTGGTTCGTAGATAGTAATTTGACCATTACTAAGCTTTTGAACTTTAGCTTTATCGATATCTACACAAGTAACCTTGTTGCCTGTTTCAGCAAAACAAGTACCCGTAACCAACCCTACATATCCAGTTCCTACAACTGCTATTTTCATATATTATTCTCTAAAATAACGCACAAAACTGCGCACATTTAACCTATTTTTCAACCTTTTTGTATAACCCATAAACAAAAAATCAAACATGTAAAGTGCTTGATTTGTAAATACACCAAATTAGTGTGGACCACACTAATCCCCCACCAATCGCATCACCACCCCTCCATCCTTCATTACCCCCTCTTTAAACTCCTTCATACAATAAACAGCCACCCTAATTTTTTTATTAATCTGCGGCTCTACTTTTTCAATCAATTGGTACAAATACGCTTTTTCAATATCGCCCACAATTACCAAATCTACAAATGGCGAATCTTTTCCTTCTGCTAAATCGCCGGTAAGCCATACTTGGTTTACATTACCTAGTCTATTTATTATGCTCTCTACAATTTTATCGAGGCCAACATGTTGTAAAATAATACCGCGCAAAGAATTAAACAACGGATGCTTGGTATTGGCGCCGTACTGTTTTAGTTTGGCATTATCGCCCTCATGCTGTTCTTGCTCTTCAATAAGCTGCATTTCGGAGAGCTTGTTTAATTCTGTTCTTACCGTATTACTACTAACGCCTAAATCTCTTTCTAAACCGCGTAGAAACACCTTGGTGCTGGGGTTTAGCAATAGCTTGGTTAGTAGTTTTAAGCGGATTTTACCAGAAAAAAGTTTGTCGATGCTCAAATTGTGGTGGAGGTGTTTTTTAAACGGCTTCGCCACCCTGAGTCACATAAAAGACCCAAACAAGTAGCGCAATATTGAGTAACTAAGGTATGGATTTTTGTGGCAATTTTATGCGTTGGTTACAATTAATTAACGTAGATAGCTACAAATTATTTTGCGCCAAACCTCAATTACCTAAAATACCTGATTTAAATAAACACCTTGAATACCAATATTATATTGCGCCTCTGGGGGGATATAGACGCTCTTTCTTGTAATTGCTGCAAATATATAGGCTGAATGTTTAACCAACTAAAAATTGA
>CANGIZ010000025.1 GCA_947454025.1 Bacteroidota bacterium
CTACGCTTACAAAGACAAATATTTAATTGGATTAAATGGTCGTCGTGATGGTAGTTCAGTATTTGGTCCAGATAACCGTTATGGTAATTTCTGGTCAGCTTCTGCTGGTTGGGTAATTTCTCAAGAAGAATTTTTTAAGAATGTGAAATTTATCAATTCATTGAAAGTTCGTGGTAGCTATGGTATCTTAGGTTCTATCTCTAACGTAAGTGCATTAAACCAATACACTTTATACGGTGGTAGTGGTGGATCTTCTTATTATGACTTAAACGGTACAAGTACTTCTACTGTGATGGGCTTTTATGCAACTAACTTAGGTAACACTAAGACTGGTTGGGAAAAAGATAAAATCTTAGACTTAGGTGTGGACGCGTCTGTGTTGAACAATAAGTTAGATATCACTTTTGACTGGTATAAGAAGAGCATCCAAGGTTTATTATTCCAAGACCAAGCTCCAGCTGTGGTGGGTGTAGGTTCTCAATTACCTCAGGTTAACATTGGAGACTTACAAAACACAGGTATTGATTTAGGTATCACTTACCGTGGTAAAGTAAACAACGATTTAAGCTATACAGTAGGCGCTAACATTGGCGCATACAAAAGCTTAGTAGTAAATATTCCAGGTGCTGCAGGATTCTTCGAAGCGGCTGGTACACACAATACAGGTAATCAAGTAAGAGACGCTGTTGGTCATCCAGTAGGTTCTTTCTTTGGTTATAAAATTGCGGGTATCTACCAAAGCGCTGCTGACGTAGCTGCTTGGGCTAAAGAAACAGATGCTGCTCCAGGTCGTTTCAAGTATGTAGATGTGAACAAGGATGGTATTATTGATGATAAGGATAGAACTTTCTTCGGTGATCCAAACCCTGCATTTACTGCTGGTATTAACTTAGGGGTTACTTACAAACAATTTGATATCTCTACTGTTATTTATGGTTCTTTCGGAAACAATGTCTTGAACTATACTCGTTATTTCCAAGACTTCTATCCTCAGTTCCAAAATGCGAAGAGTATTCCATTGTTAACTCAATCTTGGTTACCTACAAGAACAAATACAAAGTATCCAATTGTTGAGAATGGTTCTTACTTTAGTACGAACGGCGTAATTAATGACTTTTACAATGAGGACGGTTCTTATGTGAGAGTTAAGCAATTAAGTGTAGGTTATACAATTAGCCCTGCAACTTTAAAAAGATATGGTATCGAGAAAGCACGTGTTTATTTACAAGGTGCTAACTTGTTTACATTTACTAAGTACACTGGTTTAGATCCAGAAGTTGCTGGTAGCTCTGTATCTTTTGGAGTTGATTATGGTAACTATCCTCCTTCTAAGACTTTCAACGTAGGAGTAAGCCTTACTTTTTAATTAAATAAATAGAAAATTAATTACAATATGAAAAAATATAATTTAAAACATATAATGCCAGCAGTGCTTTCTTTACTGGTAGTTTTATATGCCTGCGATAAGTCTTACTTGGAAGTACCTGCTTCAGGTGCTTTGAGCCAAGATGTATTGGCAAATAAAGTAGGGGTGGAAGCACTATTAGTAGGCGCTTATTCATTGTTGGATGGTGAAGGATCTAGCGCAGGTACTGGTAACGGTCCTTGGGCTACTTCATCTAGTAACTGGGTGTATGAATCCGTTGCGGGTGGTGATGCGCACAAAGGATCAGATCCAGGCGACCAAAACTTGATCACTCCAATTGAACAATGGAATGCTACACCAGCAAATGGTTATTTAGACCAAATCTGGCAACAACGTTATGATGGTGTTCAACGTGCTAACGAAGCTTTGAGAGTGTTAAAATTAGCAAAGGATGCAACTGCTGCTGATGTAACACGTATCACTGCTGAAGCTAGATTCTTACGTGGTCACTACCATTTTGACTTAGCTAAAATTTTCAACAATATTCCTTTTATTGACGAAACTGTAACTTATGCTGCTGGAAATTTCTTAGTAGCAAATGGTCCAGCTTTGGCTAAAATCGAGGCAGATTTCGCTTATGCTTATGCTAACTTACCTGAGACAATGTCTGGTGTAGGTCGTGCAAACAAATGGGCTGCTGCAGCTTATTTAGCAAAAGTGTATATGTTCGAAAAGAAATTTGCGGAAGCAAGAGCTTTGTACACAACTATCATCGCGAATGGTAAAACTTCATTAGGTGTTAAATATGCATTGACTCCACACTTTAATGATGCATTTAATCCAGCTAAGAAAAACAATTCAGAGCACGTATTTTCTGTGCAAATGACTGTAAATGATGGTACTGGTGCTGCAAACGCAAATAATGGTGATGGTTTAAACTTCCCTTATGGTGGTCAAACAGGATGTTGCGGATTCTTCCAACCTTCATTCAGTTTAGCGAATGCATTTAAAACAGATGCAAACGGTTTACCATACTTAGATGAGTCTTATAACGATGTTCCATTGAAATCAGATATGGGTATTGCTGCTGATCAGGCATTCACTCCAGATTCTACAACTCCAATGGACCCACGTGTTGACTGGACAGTGGGTCGTCGTGGCGTTCCTTACTTAGACTGGGGCTTAATGCCAGGTTCAACTTGGGTTCGTAACCAAGCTGCTGCTGGTCCTTATGAACCACTTAAGCACGTATTCTATGCATCACAAGTAGGTACATTTACCGATGGTTCTTCTTGGACAAATGGTTTCACTGCCGTAAACTATCCTTTAATCCGTTTTGCAGACGTTTTATTAATGGCTGCTGAAGCAGAAGTTCAAGGTGGTGGTACATTGGCTCAAGCTTTAACTTATGTGAACCAAGTACGTACACGTGCTGCTGATCCAACTGGTTTCGTAGGTTTAGCTACTGGTAAATTTGCTTCTCCAACAAACTACAAAATCAAAACTTACACTTCTTTTGCTGATGCTACTTATGCAATGAAAGCAATCCGCTTTGAGCGCAAATTAGAGTTAGCGATGGAAGGTCACCGTTTCTCTGATTTAGTACGTTGGGGCACTGCAAAAGCAGAATTAGATGCTTATGCGAAGAGTGAAGCTAAACAAGGTTACTTGTCAATGACAGGTGTTTCATTTACTTCTGGTAAATCTGAATACTTGCCTATTCCTCAAGCTCAAATTGACAAATCAGTGAAAGATGGTAAATCAGTATTGACTCAAAATGCTGGTTACTAATTTGAACTAAAATTCAATTAGAACAATATAAGGGGCCCGATTATTCGGGCCCTTTTTTTAGGATTTATTTTATAAAATTTAAATAACTCCTAAAAAATAATAATGATTTTAGGCCCGAGGTTTCGGGCCTTTTTTTGTGTCCAAAATCGCCCTGTTTTTATTATCTTTAATACACTTATTTTCGATTGTACTAAACTTATTTTCATGCCCCGCATTGCCTTTATATTCTTCCTTGTTTTACTAATGGGGACTGCTTGTAATTTTAAAAAACCATTGTTTGAAAAATTAACTGCTGCGCAAACAGGCATTGATTTTGTAAATGAAATTAAGGAGAGTGATTCTTTAAATGTTTTGGATGTTTCGAATGTATACAATGGAGGAGGAGTAGGTATTGGAGATTTTAATGCCGATGGTTTGCCTGATATTTATTTTACTGGGAATAAGGTATCTAATAAATTATACTTAAATAAAGGTGACTTAAAATTCAATGATATCACAGTGGCTTCTGGAGCAACAGGGGAAGGCAAGTGGTGTAGGGGTGTGTCGGTGGTAGATATTAACAACGACGGTAAAATGGACATGTATATTAGTGCTACTTTATCGCTTGATACCAATAAAAGAAAAAACATTTTATACATCAATCAGGGCAATGATGCCAATGGAATCCCTCATTTTAAGGATATGGCTGCAGAATATGGACTTGCAGATACGACCTATTCAACCATGGCTAATTTTTTTGACTATGACAATGATGGTGATTTAGATATGTTTTTGGTGGTGAATGAAATTAAGGATCCGCACGTACCCAATGTATACCACCCAAAAAATCAATTACCTGAATTGTATAGTAGTAGTAAATTATTTCAAAACAATTGGGATCCTATTTTAAAACATCCTGTGTTTACCGATGTGTCTGCCAAAGCAGGCATTATTAAAGAAGGGTATGGACATAGTGTGGTGGTAACGGATATTAATAAAGATGGTTGGAAAGATATTTATGTTACGAACGATTACTTACCCAACGATTATTTATATATCAATAATCATGATGGTACTTTTACGGATCATTTAAGTGATTATTTTAAACATAGTTCGGTGAACTCAATGGGGACCGATGTAGCCGATGTGAACAATGATGGACTCATGGATTTTATTACTTTGGATATGAATCCGCGTGATAATTATCGAAAGAAAATGATGATGAATCCCAATAGTTATCAAACCTTTCAAAACAACGATTTATACGGATATAATTATCAATACGTTCGAAATACTTTACAAATAAATCAGGGACCTCGTGTGTTGCAAAATGATTCAATAGGGGCGCCTATTTTTAGTGAGGTTGCTTTTTTATCAGGCATAGCCGAAACCGATTGGAGTTGGACGCCATTGTTAGCGGATTTGGACAATGATGGGAACAGAGATTTATTCGTGACCAATGGATTTCCCAAGGATGTAACCGATCATGATTTTATCATGTATCGAAACAAGGCGTATAGCTTTGTGACTAAGAGTCAATTGTTAAAAGAAATTCCAGAAGTTAAAATTCACAATTACGCTTTTAAAAATAATGGCAATTTAAATTTTAGCGATGCAACAGCGGATTGGGGTTTTACTATTCCAAGCTTTTCGAATGGGGCAGTATATGCCGACTTGGACAATGATGGGGATTTGGATTTGGTGATTAACAATATCAATGATCAAGCAGGAATTTATCAAAACAAACAACGACAAGTACAGCCGGCTGAAAGTAATTATTTGGATATTGTTTTAAAAGGAGACACGCAAAATGTACAGGCTATTGGTGCAGAATTGAGTTTGTATTATGACCATGGCAAAAAACAAATTGCTGAACAGAGTCCATTTAGAGGGTATCTTTCAACAATACAAGATAAAGTCCATTTTGGATTGGGAAAAACAACAGCAATTGATTCTGTAGTGGTGGTATGGCCAAATCAACAACAATCTGTCATAAAGCAACCAAAGATAAATGCGGTTTTAAATTTGAATATCCAACAAGCTCATGAGGTTGCAGGCGATAATAAGGAAGTTTTTGCAACGCATACTTTGTTCAAAGAAGTTACAGCCGCAAAAGGCATACACTATGTACACACGCAAAATGATTTTGTTGATTTTAATATTCAAAAATTATTACCCCATAAGTTTTCGGAATACGGCCCTGCATTGGCCGTTGGGGATGTGGATGGCAATGGGTTAGATGATATGATTGTAGGAGGTGCCAACGCGAGTGCGCAAATCTATTTACAACAATCCAATGGGCAATTTATTCAAAAGCCATTATTGAATAATCTAGGCGTGAATGGAAAAGCTGATGTAGACGAAGGCATATTATTGATAGATGTGGATGGAGATAAGGATTTGGATATAGTCATTGCAAGTGGGGGATATGAACAATTGGCTGGATCAGCTGTTTATCAGGATAAATTATACTTAAATGATGGCAAGGGTAATTTCATGATTCAATCAAATGGCCTACCAGATAATCATAGTAGTAAACTTTGTATTAAGGCCGTTGATTATGACAAAGATGGAGATTTAGATTTGTTTATTGGCGGAAGAGTAGATCCTTCAAATTATCCAAAACCAGTATCGAGTTCTATTTATCGTAATGATAGTAAGAATGGAGTTGTAAAATATACCGATGTGACGAAGTCTGTTGCAAAGGATTTAAACAATATTGGATTGGTATGCGATGCCTTGTTTACTGACTTTGACAATGATGGCTGGCCTGATTTAATTATTACAGGCGAGTGGATGTCGGTACGTTTTCTTAAAAATGAAAGAGGCGTATTTAAAGATATTTCTGCTTCGAGTGGTGTGAATAATAAAACCGGATGGTGGAATAGTATTGTTGCTGGAGATTTTGACAATGACGGTGATATGGATTATATTCTTGGCAACCTAGGGTATAATTCATTTTACAAGGCATCAGAACAATATCCTGTGATGCTTTATGCAAAAGATTTTGACAAGAACGGAAGTTATGATGCATTCCCTGCATTGTATTTGCCAACCAGTCATACTGATACGACACGTAAATTATATCCTGCTCAAACAAGAGAAGATATAGTGAAACAAATGATTGGTATGCGCGCAAAATATCAAAACTTCAAAACATTTGCAGGGGCTACAATCAATGAAATGTTTACACCGGAGCAAATGAAAGATGCGCAAAAATTAATTGCTAATTATTTTGCTTCAAGTTATTTGCAAAATAAAGGAAATGGAAAGTTTGAATTAACGCCATTGCCAATAGCCGCTCAAGTATCCGTTTTAGATGGTATGGAAGTAGGGGACTATGATGCTGATGGTAATTTAGATGTTATAATTAATGGTAATGACTTTGGGACGGAAGTTTCTGTTGGTAGATATGATGCACTCAATGGATTGGTATTAAAAGGGAATGGCAAGGGTGGGTTTAATCCATTAAGTATAGAACAGAGTGGTATTTTTATTCCAGGCAATGGTAAAGCCTTAGTAAAATTAGCAGATGCACAAGGGAATGTATTAATAGCAGCTTCTCAAAATAGGGGAGCTATGAAGTTATATCAATCTAAAATTAAAACAAAGGTCATTGCTGCAATGCCTAATGAAGTGAGTGCTATGGTAATATATAAAAATGGCAAGCAGCGTAAAGTGGAATTTTATTATGGTAGTTCGTTCTTGTCTCAGTCGGCAAGATTTGTAGAGAAAAATGAAAATGTAAAATCTATTGAATTTATAGATACAAAAGGATCAAAGCGTGTTGTAATGTAAAATTGAAATGCTATGAAAAAAAATGTATTAAAAATAAGTGTCGTTATGACAACGGCAGTATTAATGTTCGGATGTAGTGTACAAAAGCAAAAAGCTTTAGATCCTGTGGATGTATTGATTCACAACGAGGATCAATTAACGCAGGTTATCATTTATGATGTGTTCACGCCACCAGTAGCGAGTAGAATTTATGTTTATTCTTCTATCGCAGCTTATGAAGCGATCAGACATAGTAAAAAAGATGCTCCTTCGATTGCTGAAAAATTAAATGGATTCGACAAAATGCCCCAGCCGGAAGCCAATAAAAAATATGATTTTACATTGGCTGCAACGGAGGCTTTTTTTAAAGTGGCAAGAAATGTGAAAGTTTTTTCCATTGATTCATTAAATGAATATGAAAAAACAACTTATGGAAATTATAAGGCTAGCTTAGATGAAGCAACTTATAAAGCATCCATAGCATTTGGTGATACCATTGCAGCAGTAGTTTTAAAACGTGCAAAAAATGATGGTTATTTTAAATCGCGTGGTAAGGCTAAATATTTAGGAAGCAATGAGCCTGGTAAATGGCGCCCAACTCCTCCCGATTATGCCGATGGTGTTGAATGGTGTTGGAATACCATGCAACCGATGGTATTGGATTCAGCTGCACAGTTCAAGCCTGTATTGCCTCCAAAATATGATACTAAGCCAGGCACTCCATTTTATAAATTAGTGAAGGAAGTATACGATATAAGTAAAGCGTTAACACCTGAACAAAAAACAATTGCAAAATATTGGGACGACAATCCTTTTGTAGTTGAACATGCAGGTCATATGGCATTTGGTAATAAAAAAATTACACCAGGCGGACACTGGATGGGTATTGCTGCACAAATTATAAAACAAGAAAAAGCCGACCCTGTAAAAGCAGCTCAAACCTTTGCGTTAACTTCTATTGCCCTTTACGACGGTTTCATTTCATGTTGGGATGAAAAATACCGAAGCAGTTATGTAAGACCAGTTACCGTAATTAAAGATTTTATCGATAAGGATTGGATGTCCTTATTACAAACTCCTCCTTTTCCTGAATATACAAGTGGGCATAGTACTATCACCGCATCTGCAGCAACTGTACTTACCAAATTGTATCGAGATAATTTAGCTTTCGAAGACTCAAGCGATTATCAGTATATAGGCATGAAAAGAAAATTCAATTCTTTACATGAAGCAGCTGCTGAATGTTCTATTAGTAGAGTATATGGTGGCATACATTATATGATAAGTGTAAATACAGGAGCTGATATGGGTAAGCAGGTTGGCGGATTGGTTGTTAAAAAACTAATTGATTAATTATACTCCATGGACGCTTCAATCTATTATACCAATGAAACGATTACTATAAAAAGCTATCAAGCCATTGTAGTGGGTTCTGGTATTAGTGGAGGTTGGGCAGCCAAGGAATTATGTGAAAAAGGAATAAAAACTTTGGTGATTGAGCGTGGTAGAAAAGTTGAACACAATAAGGATTATCCTACGGCAAATTTAGCGCCTTGGGAATTGAAACATAGGGGAACGATTACGGATAAGTTTAAAAAGAAAAATCCTTTAATAACTAAGTCTGCTGGATTTGGGGAAGACAATGCGCATTTTTTTATTGAAGATGCTACGCAGCCCTATATTCAAGAAAAACCATTCGATTGGATTAGAGGGTATCAGGTAGGGGGTAAATCCATTATTTGGGGACGTGCATGTCAGCGTTGGAGTGACCATGAATTTGCTGCTCCAGCTAAATTCAACTATGGATTGGATTGGCCAATTCGCTATAAGGATGTAGAAGATTGGTATACCCATGTTGAAAAATTTATTGGGGTATGTGGTAATGCGGATGGTATTGAAGCCATGCCTGATGGAGTGTTTATGAAACCATTTGATTTAACGGTGGTGGAACAACATGTAAAAGAAGTGATTGCCGAAAAATTTGGTAGACACTTAGTACATGCTCGCTGGGCACATATTACCGAACCACAACCCATTCATTTGGAACAAGGAAGGGGAAAGTGTCAGGCAAGAAATTTATGTATGCGAGGTTGCCCTTTTGGTGGCTATTTTAGTTCGGTGTCTTCTACTTTGCCATGGGCTGCTAAAACGGGCAATTTATCTATTTTAACGGATGCAGTGGTACATTCAGTTATATATGACGAAGCAAAACAAAAAGCAATTGGGGTGCGCGTAGTAGATGCGTATTCTAAAATTACTTATGAATATTATGCTGATATTATTTTTATGAATGCATCTGCATTAAATACCAATTTGATTTTATTGAATTCAACATCCAAGCGATTTCCCAATGGACTGGGCAATGATTCAGGCTTGTTGGGTAAATATATTTGTCATCATAATTACCGAGCCAGCGTGTGGGGTAAAATAGATGGCTTTGAAAATACCTATGTTTTTGGCCGTAATCCAACAGATTCTATTATAGCAAATTATAGAAATCTTGGAAAGCAAGAAACTGATTTTAAAGGAGGCTATACCACTTTTATGGGTGCTTATCGTCAACGTTTAGATGAAAGTAGTACAGCTGAAACTATTGGCGCACCATTTAAAGAAGCAATGCAGGAACCAGGAGCCTGGCATGTGTATGCTTATTTACAAGGAGAAACCATTCCTAAAAAAGAAAACCATGTACGATTAAGTAAAGACCAAAAAGATCCTTATGGCCTGCCATTATTAATTACATCGGTGGGATATGATCAGAATGACGATAAACTTACACAGGATTTTTTAACGGAGACTACTAACATGTTAACCAGTGCAGGAGTATATGATATTGGATCTATTGACAATCACCAAGCCCCAGGTTTAGATATTCATGAAATGGGTGGGTGCAGAATGGGAAAGGATCCAACAGAATCTATTTTAAATGAACACAACCAAATGCATTTGTGTAAAAATGTTTTTGTAACCGATGGCGCTTGTATGACGAGTACAGGCAATCAGAGCCCTTCAATTTTATATATGGCATTAACAGCAAGAGCAGTTGACTATGCTGTAAAAGCATTGCAAGAGAAAAAATTATAAAATGAAAAAAATAATATTAATTGGATTGTCTTTTTTCGTAATGAATACAATGCATGCGCAAGTATTACAATCCATAACTACTGCGAACCAGCAACAATTATTAAGCGAAAGTAAAATCGGATTTATTTCAAATACAACTAGCAATTCAAATGCTGTTCAAATAAAAATAGATGCAACTAAGCAATACCAAAAGATGGAAGGCTTTGGTTATGCATTAACAGGTGGTTCGGCTCAATTAATACACAATTTAGCACCGGCAAAACGCAGTATATTTTTACAAGAAGTATTCAGTAATAAAGGAATAGGGGTGAGTTATATCCGCGTAAGTATGGGCGCTTCCGATTTAGATGCATCTGTATTTAGTTATGATGATTTGCCTAAAGGAGTAACCGATACTGCATTGAAACATTTTAATTTGTCAACAGACACCGCGCATTTAATACCTATCCTTAAAGCGGCATTGGCAGTGAACCCGAAATTAAAAATCATGGCATCTCCTTGGAGTCCGCCCCTTTGGATGAAAACAAATGGAGCTTCCATGGGGGGACATTTGTTAAAACAGTATTATAAAGTGTATGCTAGTTATTTTGTAAAGTACATACAAGCTATGCGATCGAATGGGATTACTATTCATGCGGTAACTATTCAAAATGAACCAGAGCACGGTGGTAATAATCCTAGTATGTTAATGGATGCAAAAGAACAAGCTGAATTTGTTAGAGATTATTTAGGGCCACAATTTAAAGCGGCACATTTGAATACTGAAATAGTAATATGGGATCACAATGCCGATCATCCCATTTATCCAATCACTGTTTTAAATGATACTAAAGCCAAACCTTTTATTGCAGCTTCTGCTTTTCATATGTACTTAGGCAATGAAACAGCTTTGTCCCAAGTACATGATGCACATCCCAACAAAAAAATATATTTCACGGAACAATGGACAGGAGCGAAAGGTGATTTTGATGGGGATTTGATGTGGCATTTAGAACATATTGTATTGGGTACGATTCAAAATTGGAGTAGTATGGTATTGGAATGGAACTTGGCAGCCGATGCAAATTATGCACCCCATACACCAGGTGGATGTACAGAATGCAAAGGAGCTTTTACGATTAACAATGGGGAATATCAAAAAAATGTAAGCTATTATATTATTGCGCAAATAGCTAAATACGTTGGTGCAGGTGCAATTAGAACAAGTACAGTTACTACAAATAAAGATATTACAGCAGTGAGTTTTAATTTGACTAATGGCAAAAAAGCCTTGATCGTTTTAAACAAAGGGAATGAACAAAACATACTAGTAAATCAAAATAATAAAAATTTTACAGCTAGCATGCCTGCAAAATCAGCGGCAAGTTTTGTTTGGTAGTGCAAAGCATGTATATTGTAGGATTGTATAAAATTGAAAATAAATAGAGCAAAAATTAAAAGTTATAAAATGAATCTTATGAAAAAAAGTATCTTATCCATAACAAGCATATTGTTCACGATGCTTGTTTTTGGACAATCCGCTAAAGAGGTTAAAATGCATCAGTTTGTGAATGGGCTTTTAACTAAAATGACTTTGGAGGAAAAATTAGGCCAGTTAAATTTACCAGCTTCTAGTGACTTTGTTACAGGAGCGGTAAGTAGTTCTGATATTGCGCAAAAAGTAAAAGATGGTAAAGTAGGCGGTGTATTTAATATTCGATCTGTTACTAAAATTAAAGAGTTGCAACAATTTGCAGTGAATAATACAAGACTACATATCCCCTTATTATTTGGAATGGATGTGATTCATGGATACCGTACTATTTTCCCGATTCCATTAGGGATGTCGGCTACTTGGGATATGCCATTGATTGAACGTTCTGCAAGAATTGCAGCGAGCGAAGCGAGTGCGGATGGGATTCAATGGACTTTTTCTCCAATGGTGGACTTAACACGTGATCCAAGATGGGGAAGGGTTTCGGAAGGAAACGGTGAAGATGCATTTTTAAGTTCAGCAATCGCAAAAGCCATGGTGCATGGGTATCAGGGGGATGATTTAGGTGCACCTAACACGATTTTGTCTTGCGTAAAACATTATGCATTATATGGTGCAGCTGAGGGAGGTAGAGACTACAATACGACTGATATGAGTCGTGTAAGAATGTATAATGAATATTTTCCGCCTTATAAAGCAGCAGTAGATGCAGGGGTTGCTTCAGTAATGGTTTCTTTTAATGAGATTGATGGCGTGCCTGCTTCAGGAAACAAATGGTTGGTAGATGATGTATTAAGAAAACAATGGAAGTTTGGTGGATTCGTTGTGTCTGATTATACCGGCATACCAGAAATGGTGAATCACGGTATTGGGGATTTTCAAACAGCGAATGCGTTGGCTATGAATGCAGGTGTTGATATGGATATGGTGGGGGAAGGTTTTTTAAATACCATGAAAAAATCAATGCAAGAGGGTAAAGTAACTTTAGCGCAAATCAATAAAGCATGTGAGCGTATTTTAATTGCAAAATATGAATTAGGTTTATTTGAAGATCCGTATCGCTATTGCAATGAATCAAGATCAGCAAGTGAAGTATTTACGTCAGCCAACAGAGCTGAAGCAAGAAAAATTGCTGCTCAAAGTTTTGTGTTGTTAAAAAACAATAATGTGTTACCTATTGCTGCTGGTAAGACCATTGCATTAGTAGGTCCCTTAGCGAATGCAAAAGAAAATATGACTGGTACCTGGAGTGTAGGAGCTGATAATTCAAAATCGGTTACTTTATTAAAAGGGTTAACTGATGCAGTAGGAAATAATGGTAAAGTGGTGTATGCCTTAGGATCCAATTTGGAAGACGATGCTGAAATGCAAAATCGTCAAACAATGTTTGGAAAAGACATTACACGTGACAAACGCAGTGCAGATGAATTGATCAAAGAAGCTTTAGCGGTAAGTGCAAATGCGGATGTGATTGTAGCAGCCATTGGTGAAGGTGCAGAAAGCAGTGGAGAAAGTGCATCAAAATCAAATATTGATATTCCTGAAGCACAAAAGCGCCTATTAAAAGCTTTAGTAGCAACAGGCAAACCAGTTGCATTGGTATTATTTAATGGTCGTCCTTTAACCTTGAATTGGGAGGCTGCTAATGTGCCAGCGATTTTAGATGTATGGTTTGCGGGTTCAGAAGCAGGAGATGCAATTGCAGATGCTTTATTAGGTAAAGTAAATCCTTCTGGTAAATTAAGTATGAGCTTTCCTCAAAGCGTAGGACAAATACCATTGTATTATAATCATAAAAATACAGGCCGTCCATTAACAGGAAAATGGTTCTCTAAATTTCAATCAAACTATATCGATGTAAGTAATGAGCCATTGTATCCATTTGGTTATGGCTTAAGTTATACGAAATTTGAATATGGCGATATGCAATTGTCAAGCAAACAATTAAAGGGCAATCAAAAATTAACAGTATCGGTGAATGTGAAAAATACCGGAGCCTTATCTGGTAAAGAAGTGGTGCAATTGTACATAAGAGATGTGGTAGGAAGTATTACAAGACCAGTGCAGGAATTAAAAGGATTTCAAAAAATTGAATTAGCAGCAGGGGAAAGTAAATATGTAAGTTTTGAAATTACGCCTGAATTATTAAAATTCTATAATAGCAATTTAAAGTATGACTGGGAAGCGGGTGAATTTGAAATTATGGTAGGGTCAAATTCCAAAGACGTAAAATCAGTAAAAATAAATTGGGTGAAGTAGTTTAAAATTACCAGCTACCAAATACATAGCAAAGCTATTTATTTGAAAAATCATAAGAGGCTATGTAAGGTTTAAAATATTTTTATTAAATTTTAAAACCTTACAAGCTTACCATGAACCGTACAAGCCCTCTTTCAGTGCCTTTTGATATTTCTTATCATTAAAAGTGTACAGGAAGGGGGCTTTGTGTGCACCGCCTTTTCTGGTCTCTGTTAATTTATTTAAAATGCCAAAGCCAATCATTTTGCGTTGAAAATTACGTCGATCTAATTTTTGATCTAAAATAGTTTCGTATAATTTTTGCAATTCAGGCATGGTAAATTTCTTAGGCAAAAGATTTCTGCCAATAGGTAAATAGGCTAATTGAGTTCTAAGGGATTCTAAGGCCTTTAAAACAATGGATTCATGGTCCATCATTAAATTATTTAGCTTATTGATGTCAATCCATTCAGCGCCTTCGTTGGTATTAGCGGGATCCAAATTCACCTCAGTAAAATCTATTAGTGCATAAAACCCAATCGTAATAAACCTTTGTAATAACCAATTGTCTTTAGGTATTTTAATGCCGTATTCTAGATATCGATTCTGGTGTATCGTTGCATCTGAACGCTTGGGATCACCAAAAGCATTGAATTGTTGCAAAAATATATTGTTAACACCAGTACGTTCTTGTAAAACACGATAGGCTGCTTTGTCAATTGTTTCATCCTTGTAAATAAACCCCCCAGGTAAAGCCCATTTATTAGATTGCTTTACTTTTAACAAGAGTACTTTTAATATATTCTCATGGAAGCCAAAAATAGCGCAATCCACCGAAATACCGGGTTGGTAAATCTTTTCTCCCTTCTCTAATATTGTTTTAAAATTTGCTGGTAAAGCTACCTTTTTTGACATAGTTGTTAAAGAAGAAGACGCGAATGCGTCTGATGAATGTAAGATGATTATTTTTATTAATTTAAAGTTATAAATATTTTCATAATCTACACTAAAAATTTTATATTGTATCATAACAACGCAATGATTGCTTTTATTCAACCTTAATATTGTCAATATGAATTCAAGAAGAAAATTTCTACAACAAGCCGCAGCGCTCACTGTAGGAGGTACATTATTAAGTAAGTCAAGTTGGGCAGACTCTTTTTTAGGAGCACCTAAATTACCAGCACCAGGCATCCAGTTATTTACACTCTTTAATGAGATGGATATAGATACCGTTGGGACACTCAAAAAAGTGGCAGCAGCTGGTTATAAAAATATTGAATCTGCGTTTAGTAAGCAGGGTGGTTTTTATGGAAAGCAACCAAAAGAATTTAAAGCATTATTGCATGACATGGGTATGGAATGGCGATCGCACCATGTAATTGGAACGCCATTTAAAATGCCGGCAAATGCTAAAATACCCAATGGTCCAGATGGCAAACCTATTCAAATTCCAGTGATGAAAAACTTGCAGGACAATAGCCAGGAGTTAATCGATCAGGTTGCAGAGGCAGGTATTCCTTATATTGTTTGTGCAAATATCAATATCGAAACAGGAGATAACATAAAGCTTACAGCAGAAGTGTTGCATAAAGCAGGTGAGCAAGCAAAAAAAGCAGGTATTCAATTGGCATACCATAATCATGCGACTGAATTTGATAGCACCGATGGCATTGTTTCTTATGACTATTTCACAAGTCAAATCCCGGCTGATTTATTAAAGTTGGAATTGGATTTGGGCTGGGTATTTAAAGCGGGAAGGAATCCAGTAGAGATTTTTAAAAACAACAAAGGTCGTTTCCCATTATTGCATGTGAAAGATATGACAGCAGCAGGAGAGATTGTGCCGTTTGGAGATGGCGTTTATGATTTTAAAGACACCTTTAAAAATACAGACATTGCAGGTATGCAATACTTTTTCTTAGAACAAGACTTCCCTAAAAAGCCATTTGAAAACATTATTACTTCGGTAACCAATTTCAATAAGTTTAAAAAGACCTTATAAAAAAAGAAAGCCGCTATAATTAGCGGCTTTCTTTTTTAAATGAACTAATTGATAAACTAGTTGATTATTTGTTCAGTAATCTTTCCAGTTGTTTTATGCTTTAAGATTAATTTCTTCGCACCATAATGCGTCATCTCTTCTTTTACTAAATAATGCTCCGCATCATATTCAACTAAATGACTTTCTTTGGTTAAACCTTCTTGACCTCTCCAGATATCTAATTTAACAGGTTCCCATAATTTAGACTTTGCTGATTTATAAGCTGCATCCAAAATACAGTTCACTACATAACCGTCATAAAAAGTTTCTTTTGGCGCTTCGCCTTTTTCCATGGAATTAAACATATCCATGAACATATGGTTATAACCCAATTCATTTAATTCATCACCCACTGGGAATAACCATCCACGATCACTCTCGGCTTTCTCAGCAATATAGTCTCCACCTTTTCCAGTGGTGAACATTTCAAAGCCGGTACGTAAAAAACTATTTATCCAAATGGTACCTTCGGTTCCCATCACTTCGTCTCTTAAGTCCAAGCCTCCTCTAAATGTCCAGCTTACTTCGAACTGACCAATTGCCCCATTCTCGTATTTCACCAAGCCAATCGCATGGTCTTCGGCATCAATTGGTTTTACTTGTGTATCTGCCCAACACATTACTTCTACAGGCTTTATATCTTTTCCAATATAGCTTCGCGCAATTTCTACGCAATGGCAACCAAGGTCCAAAATACAACCACCACCAGCTTGGTTAATATCCCAAAACCATTCGCTGTGGGGGCCAGGGTGTGTTTCACGTGACTTCGCCCATAAAACACGTCCTAAAGCACCATCTTTAACGCTTTGGTTGGCTTTAATAAACTTAGGTGTATATACTAAGTCTTCCAAATAACCATTAAAAATACCGGCCTCTTCAACCGCTATTAACATTCTTTTTGCTTCCTCACTATTACGACCTAATGGCTTCGTAGTCATTACTGCTTTTTTATGTTTGCAACAAAGCATCACGGCTGCTTCATGCACATGGTTTGGAAGTGAAATACAAACTACATCCACATCTGGGTGGGCAATAGCTGCTTCCATATCAGTTGTCCAATGAGCACAATTATAATCAGCAGCAAATTTTACTGCAGACTCTTCACGGCGTGCATAAATACTTACTACTTTATCTTTACTTCTATAACCTTGCAAGGCATCGGCGTAAAAACGGCCAATGAATCCTGCACCTAACATCGCAATACGCATTTTCTAAGAATTATAAGTTGAATAAATAAAAAAGCCTACCCAAAAGGATAGGCTTTGAAAAATAAATTATTAAGCAGTTGCTTTTTCTTTCACATCAGTCGCTATCGCGCCTTCTTCCTTGAATCCTAAAATAAAGGCAATCAAAACTGCACCAGCAATTGCAGCAGGAGTTAACCAAATGTTAGTCCACTCGTGACCAGTTGCTGTTTTATGTTGGTCTACCACAAAGCCACTGTACCAGGTACCAATAAACATACCTACACCATAGGTTGCGAAAGTAAACAAACCTTGTGCAGCATTTTTAATAGATTCACCTGCTTTTTTCTCCGTGTACATATATCCAGTTACAAAGAAGAAGTCGTAACATACACCGTGTAAAATAATACCAGCATACAACATCCAACTTGCATCCATTGTACCATAAGCAAAACATACATAACGTAATACCCATGCACTCATTCCTAAAATCAACATGTTTTTTACGCCAATTTTATTGAACATAAATGGAATGGCTAAAATAAATAAGGCTTCAGACATTTGACCCATTGTCATTTTACCAGCGGCATTTTCTAATCCAACTTCATTTAAGAAAGGATTAGCAAAACCGTAGTAGAAAGAAAGTGGGATACAAATTAAGATCGCTGCTCCAAAGAAGATCAAGTAAGATTTTTCTTTTAACAATACAAAAGCGTCTTTACCTAAAATACTTCCAAAAGACGCTTTAGTTCCTGTTCCTTTTGGTGGTGTGTTAGGTAACATGAAGCTTATAACACCCAATGCAACTGAAACTGCTGCTGCTACTTGGAAAGTGCCAGCTGTTTTTTCAATACCTAATTTAGCAATGATTAAACCAGCAACAATCCATCCTAAAGTGCCGAATACACGGATCCAAGGGAATTGTTTTCCTGGGTCCGTCATTTGAGCAAATGCAACACTATTACTTAAAGCAATTGTTGGCATATATAATAACGAGTAAACTAAAATTACCCAGTAAAAACTTCCGTTGTCAACTTTGGTTGCATAAAACAATAAAGCGGCACCTACTAAGTGCAATACACCCATAATTTTTTGAGCAGCAAAGAATTTGTCGGCAATCATACCAACAAAGAAAGGAGAAATGATGGTTGCAATGGCACCAGCACTATAAGCAGCACCAATATCCACTCCAGATGATTTTAATACTTCACCCATATAGGTCCCCATGGTTACATACCAAGCACTCCAAATGTAATATTGGAGGAACATCATTGCAGATAATAAAATACCCGTTTTAAATTTCATAGTGTGTGGTTTTTTAGCGATAGCGAATACGCCAACGCAATCGTTTAATAAATCGTTAGTTTGGTTTTAAGCGGATTCAATATACTAAAAAATCAATTATGAAACGGCCAATGCCTGCAAAATATCTGCTAAAATATCGTCCTTATGTTCAAGGCCTACCGAAATACGAATCAAGCCGGGTGTTATGCTAACAGCTTGTCTTTCAGCCTCGGATAATTTAGCATGGGTAGTGCTAGCAGGGTGGGATGCAATGCTACGGGTATCGCCCAAATTAGCAGTCATGGAAAGCATCTTTAAACTATTCAAAAATGTTCTTCCCGATTCAACACCTCCCTTTAATTCAAAACAAACTATCCCACCTCCGTTTTTCATTTGCTTTTTTGCAATCGCAAAATGAGGGTGTGATGTTAAGAAAGGGTATTTAACAAAGTTAATTTTATCGTGGCCTTGTAATTTTTCGGCAATGTATAAAGCGTTGCTAGTATGACGATCCATTCTTACTTCCAATGTTTCTAAACTTTTGCTTAATACCCAAGCATTAAATGGAGAAAGTGAAGGCCCAGTACTGCGACAAAATAAATATATTTCTTTTATCAAATCTTTACGACCCACTACCGCACCACCCAATACGCGACCTTGTCCATCAATCCACTTGGTAGCAGAATGTACCACTAAGTCGGCACCTAAGTCAATTGGTGTTTGTCCAATAGGAGTGGCAAAGCAGTTGTCTACATTTAAAATGATATTGTGTTTTTTAGCAATAGCACTTACCATGCTAATATCCACTACATCTAACCCTGGATTCGTAGGCGTTTCTAAATAAATCATTTTAGTTTGTGGCGTAATGGCTGCTTCCCAATCGGCAGCAGTTGCACTTGCACCTACATAACTAAAATCAATACCATATTTTGGCAAGTATTTTGAAATCACGGTATGCGTACTACCAAAAATAGAATTACAAGAAAGAATATGATCGCCTTTTTTTAATAATGCCATAAAAGATCCAAATACTGCACTCATGCCCGATGCTGTTGCAAAGCCATCTTCGGCATTTTCTAATACACATAATCGGTCTACAAATTCTTGAACCGATGGGTTAGAAAAGCGGCTATAAATATTCGCATCAGATTCATCAGCAAATGCAGCGCGCATGTCTTCGGCGTTATCAAATGTAAAACTACTTGTAAGGAACAGGGGTGAAGCGTGCTCATGTTGAGGCGTTTGAGAAACCCTTGTTCTAATTAATTTGGATTGATTATGCTTCATGCTACGAATATTAAAATTTGATCTTACTTTCTTAAATAATTGCTAGTGTATATTATTAAACTAATTCAACAGCCCATGTAATATTTGCCCCTGCTGCTCTTAAAGTGGCTGCAACCGAACAATACTTATCCATTGAGAGTGCACATGCTTTTTCGGCTCTTTCTTGCGACATAGTACCTTTTAATTTAAACACAATATGAATGGTTTCCCATAAAGCAGGTTCTTTACCCACTTGACGTTCACCATCAATCACCATCTCAAATTGTTCAATGGTTTCTTTTTGCTTTTTTAATATCATCACAATATCTACCGCACTACATCCACCCAAAGCACTTAATAAAGCTTGCATAGGACGTACGCCATTTCCATGTCCACCTTGGTCTACAGGGATATCCATCGTGATGGTTTGGCCTGCTTCGTCGGTGGTTACAAATTGATAGTCTTGGTCGATTTGTTTTAAATGAATCCTTGCCATAGGTAAATGCTTGTTAGTATGTTGAAAGTAAAAAAATGGTACCTTTGGCAAAGGTAATTCAAATAGATACTTACTCAGCAATAGAATTCGAAAAAATGGGTCCAACAATATATCAATACAATCAGCCTTTTACATTGGAATGTGGGGTGAGTTTGCCAAAACTTAAAATTGCTTATCATACTTATGGGGAATTTACACCCAATAAGAAAGTAGTTTGGGTTTGTCATGCTTTAACAGCCAATTCGGATGTGGCAGATTGGTGGAAAGGTTTAGTAGGGGAAGGCTACTTAATTAACCCTTCGGATTATTTTATTGTGTGTGCGAATATATTGGGTTCTTGTTATGGTTCTACGGGCCCATTAAGTGTGGAAGATTTGGGTACGGAGATTAGTTTAAATAATTTTCCAACCCTCACCATTCGTGATATGGTGCAAGCACATATTTTATTAAGGCAACATTTAAAAATAGAAAGCATTGATTTATTAATGGGAGGAAGTATGGGTGGATACCAAGCATTAGAATGGGCCATTTTTGAACCAACTGTGATAAAGAAAATGTTTTTGATTGCTACATCTCCTTCTGAAAGTGCTTGGGGTGTAGCAGTGCATACAGCGCAACGTTTAGCGATTGAAGCGGATTGTACCTGGAAACAAGCAACGCCCAATGCAGGAGCCAAAGGGTTAAAAGCAGCACGTGCGATTGGTATGTTAACTTATCGTAATTATGGAATTTTTCAAGAAAAACAAACCGACGAAGATCCAGAAAAAATTGACAATTTTAAAGCATCCTCTTATATTGAATACCAAGGGGATAAATTGGTAAAGCGCTTTAACGCTTATAGTTATTGGTTATTAACAAAGTCCATGGATAGTCATCACTTAGCGCGTAAGCGAGGTGGGGACTTAATGACTACATTGGCCACCATTAAAATTCCAACTTTTATTATTGGTATTAATAGTGATATTCTTTGTCCGTTAGATGAACAAAGATTCATGGAGCATCATATGCCTAATGCAAAATTAATTGCGATTGATTCTATGTATGGCCATGATGGATTTATTATTGAAGCACCACAAATTACCAACCTATTAAAGAGTTGGTTGGTTTCACAAAATGCGTAATTATTAAATTATAGGATATGGGTATCTTAAGACAAATAGGAGAGTACTTGTTTTTAGTAAAGAGAGATCCAAAGCAAGAACGTACAGGCATGATGAAAGCGATGCATGGGATGAATCGCATTTCCTTAATTATCTTCTTAATTGGGATTATTGTGATTTTAGTGCGTAAGCTTTTGCACTAAGCTTTATTAATTTTTAATTCCTGCTGAATAATATTTGCAGCTACTTCAGTTGCACTTTGTCCAGTATATAATTTTTCCTTAAGCAATTGATAGTCCAATTGTATTTGTGCTTTTTTGTTCGCATCATTTAAGAGCAAGGCTAATTCTCTTACTAAATTCTTTTTATTCAAATCTTCTTGGATCAATTCTTTTACCACTTCCTTGTCCATAATTAAATTCACAAGGGCAATAAATTTAATTTTCACAAAACGTTTTGCAAGAGCCAGTGTAATGGGGTTTCCTTTGTAGCAAACAATTTCGGGTACGCCTAATAAAGCCGTTTCTAATGTTGCCGTTCCGCTCGTAACGAGTGCGGCCACACTATGATTTAATAAAGCATAAGTATTGCCTTTTACAATATGTACATTTTTGTTAGTAGGTACCAAGGAAGCGAACCATTCGTCATCGAGACCTGGTGCTTGGGCAATGGCAAAATGGTAATCGGGAAAAGCGTTCACTACCGATAACATTTCAGGCAATTTTTTAAGGATCTCTTGTTTTCTACTTCCTGGCAATAAGGCGATCATTTTTTCTCCTTCAATTTGTGGTAGTGGATGCGGTAGTCCATGTTGGCTTTCTAAAACCTGCATTAAAGGATGTCCCACATAATCAACCTCCCAATTCCATCTATCTTTAAAATATTGTTTTTCAAAAGGAAGAATGCATAATAATCTGTCAATACTTTCACGCATGGCAGGCACTCTGTTTTCTTTCCAAGCCCAAACCTGTGGAGCAATAAAATAAATCACTTTTAAGTGAATAGACTTGGCCCATTTTGCAATGCGTAAATTAAATCCTGGATAGTCCACGCAAATCAACACATCGGGTTTAAAATCCAAAATATCTTGCTTGCAAAATTTAATATTGGAAAGAATGGTACGCAAATTCATAAGTACTTCCACAAATCCCATAAAGGCGAGACTTCTGTAATGCTTTACCAGATTACCTCCTGCAGCTTGCATTAAGTCGCCGCCCCAACATTGAATCAATGTATTAGGATCCTTTGCCTTTATAGCTTTGATTAAATTGGATCCGTGTAAGTCGCCGCTAGCTTCGCCAGCTATAATATAATAACGCATTTATAAAAACCATTTAATTGCAATGGCCGCCACTGCATATACACATGTTGTAAAAAAAATGCCTTTTGCTGTTTTGTCTTTTTCTTTTTGAAAAAAGAAAGTGAGCATTGCGCCATTTAATAATAAGGAAACACTAATCATTGCCGACAAAATAGACTTTTGTTGGTTAAGCAGGTTTAAGAATTCCTGCACACTAAATAAACTAAATTTCCACTCATAGAATCCAATAAATCCTAAAAAGGGGAGTGCGAGTCCTATGAAAACACCTAGTATATAATTGTCTTTTACCATTTCCACTTTTTACTTAGCTTTTCTCTAATCACATGATTGGTTAAATCAAATTGTACGGGCACCACACTTACATAATTGTTTTTCAATGCCCAAACATCAGTATCCTTGGACTTATCAAAGTTTTGAAACACTCCCGTTAACCAGTAATATTTCTTACCATATGGGTCTTTGCGCTCCACATATTTTTCTTCATATTTAGCATAAGCTTGTTTGCATATTTTAATACCCTTAATCATCTTAGTTTCTACTTTAGGGATATTTACATTCAAACATAAATGCTTGTCTATATTTTTATCGGTCAGTACTTTCTCAATAATAATGCCTGCGTAATGCGCAGCTGCGGTAAAGTCTGCTTCAATACTAAGGTCCATTAAGCTAAAGCCAATACTTGGGATACTTTCAATGGAAGCTTCCAAAGCCGCAGACATAGTTCCTGAATAAATTACATTAATAGAATGGTTGGCTCCGTGATTAATGCCGCTCAAGCAAATAGTTGGCTTACGATGAAGCACTTTGTCTACAGCTATTTTTACACAATCCACTGGAGTGCCAGTGCAAGCATAGGCTTCAACGCCTTCCATATAGTCTACTTTTGTTAACCTTACATGATGACCAATTGTAATGGCGTGTCCCATTCCGCTTTGAGGTTTATCGGGGGCCACGACAACTACTTTGCCAAATGGTAGGGCTGCTTGAACCAAAGCTTTAATGCCAGGAGCAGTTACACCATCATCGTTGGTAATTAAAATAAGGGGTTTTTCGGTTTTTGTTTTAGCCATGATGCAATTTACTAAGCATGGCCCTTGTCACAAAAATAAAAACTGAATCAGGGTAAGGATAGGTGAGGCGATGCTCAACGAAAATATTTTTAAAAAATTGCTAAAAATATTTGGAAATACTAAATAAATTAGTAAATTGCACTAAAATCATTAGTTATGTCATACGCAGGTAAGAATTTAAAATACATCAGAAAGCAGCGCGAATGGACACAAGAGGAAATGGCCAATCAATTGCAGATTAAGCGTTCCTTGGTAGGAGCTTATGAAGAAGAAAGGGCTGAGCCTCGATTAGAAGTACAGGAAGCGATTTGTGCTTTATTTAATATTAGTTTGGAAGAATTCCTTTTTCAGGATCTTTCAGAAAAAGGAAATGTAGGTGCTGACTCAGGAACGGGTATGTCTTACTTGGACCGTCGTCGTTCCCTGAAAATGGACAAGTCAAGTTCGGCTGCACCGATTGTTCCCTTTGTGCCAGTTAAGGCAGCGGCTGGTTATTTGGCTGGGTATGCTGATCCAGAGTTCTTGGACGAGTTAAACACATTTACTTTGCCTATGTTGGCGCCAGGTGATTACCGTGCATTTGAAATTATAGGAGATAGTATGTTGCCAACCCCAAGTGGTTCAGTTATCGTTGGGGAAAAGGTCAACAGCTTCAAGGACGTTAAAAACTCAAATACCTATATCGTAGTATCCAATGCAGATGGTGTTGTCTATAAAAGAATCATTACCAACGACGATAACAAGGATAAGCTTACTTTATTGAGTGACAATCCATTATACGAGCCATATCAAGTAAATAGTCAAGATATTGTAGAAATTTGGAAGGCTGTTTATATTATCCATAAAGCAGGGGCGCAGCCCATGTGGAATGTGGATCAGTTAGCTGGTGTTGTGAACAGTTTACAGGATAAAATCAGCAATTTGAAACGTACAATGAACTAATTAGTTTCATTCATTTAGTTCATATAAAAAGGCCTAAACATTTGTTTATCATTTGTTTAGGCCTTTCTTATTAAAGTAAAATAGGAAGTATTATTCCCATTCAATAGTTGCTGGTGGCTTGCTGCTAATATCATATACCACGCGATTAATACCTCTTACTTCGTTAATAATGGCATTGCTCACATGGGCTAGGAACTCATAAGGTAAGTGTGCCCAGTCGGCGGTCATACCGTCTACTGAGGTAACAGCTCTTAAGGCAACTGTGAATTCATAGGTTCTTTCGTCGCCCATCACACCTACGCTTTTTACAGGTAAAAGAATGGCTCCTGCTTGCCAAACCTTAGTATATAGGTCGAACTCTTTTAAAGATCTCATGTAAATATCGTCGGCACGTTGAAGTAGGTCTACTTTCTCTGGAGTGATCTCGCCTAGGATACGAATGGCCAAGCCTGGTCCTGGGAAAGGGTGTCTATTGATAAGATCGGCTGGTATGCCCAATTCGAGGCCTACTTTTCTGACCTCATCTTTAAATAAGTATCTTAAAGGTTCAACTAAGCTAAGGTGCAAAGTGTCGGGTAAACCACCCACATTATGGTGGGACTTAATGGTTTGAGAAGGACCATGAACGCTTACGCTTTCAATTACATCTGGATAAATAGTTCCTTGACCTAAAAACTTGGCTTCCAACATATTAGATGCTTCTATTTGAAATACATCTATAAATAGTTTACCAATAATTTTACGCTTTTCCTCAGGGTCTGATTTACCAGCCAAGGCGTCATAGAACATTTGCTTGGCGTCGATGCCTTTTACATTTAATCCCACTGATTTATAGATATCCAATACATTTTGGAATTCGTCTTTTCTTAAAACGCCATTGTCCACGAAAATTCCATGAAGGCGAGAGCCGATGGCTTTATGAATTAGGGTAGCAGCAACCGTGCTGTCGACCCCTCCACTTAAAGCCATAATTACATGACCGTCCCCAATTTGTGCTTTTAGTTTTTCAACTGTTTCGTTTACAAAAGAAGCAGGAGTCCAATTTTGTTGACAACCACAAATACCTACCAGGAAGTTTTGGATCATGGTCTTACCCTCAGTTGAATGGTATACTTCGGGGTGGAACTGAAATCCATGCAAACTATTTCCGGAGTCAGCAATTTTTCTGAAAGCTGCCACTGGGATACTTTCCGTATCGGCTAATAATTCAAAATTTGACGGAAGCTGGGTAATGGAGTCGCTATGGCTCATCCAAACCTGGCTATTATTAGCAATATTCTTAAAAATGATATCGTCTTTTTGAATACATAACTGTGCACGACCGTATTCTCTTTTGTTTGATTTTTCAACTTTACCACCAAAATTCTTAGCACTCAACTGTGCTCCATAACAAACAGTTAATACAGGAAGCTTGTCCAACATGGCTTGAATATCCACATTTGGGGCTGCTTCTTCGTTTACACTAGCTGGAGAGCCACTTAAAATGATTCCCTTTAATGTAGGGTCGTAGGCAATAGGGGTATTGAAAGGAGTAATCTCACAATATACATTGGCTTCTCTTACTGCACGAGCAATCAGCTGTGTGTATTGACTTCCGAAGTCGAGGATAAGTATTTTTTCAGTCATGGTGCGAAGATATAAAAAAAAATCCCGCCGAAAGGGCGGGATTGATATATTAATATGGCTTTAGCCAATCAATTTGATCTATTGAATTACTTCTTTTCAAATTTCTTTTTAGCAACTGGAGCAACAGCAGTGTGTCTAGCCAATTTGCTTTTTAGATTAGCAGCTTTATTTTTATGGATAATTCCACGCTTTGCTAATTTATCAATTTGAGAAATGATATTAGGTAACTTCTCGTTATATGCAGCTTGCTCTCCGATTGTTTTTAAATCACGAATTGCATTACGTGTTGTTTTACCGTAATAACGGTTTCTATCGCGACGTTTAGTTGCTTGTCTTACATCTTTTTTGGTAGCCGAATGATTTGCCATGTACTAATTAATTTTCAGGAGGGCAAAGGTAAGGGAAGA